>QKDK01000237.1 GCA_003252135.1 Clostridia bacterium | reverse complement strand
CATTCAGACAGATGTTTAATGCAGAGGGCTATGAAGTTGTTGCAATCAATGACTTAACAAATCCGAAAATGCTTGCACATCTTTTAAAGTATGATACAGCACAGGGCAGATATGCACTTGGTGATACTGTATCCGCTGGAGATGATTCAATCACAGTAGCAGGAAAGACCATCAAAATTTACGCAGAGAAGAACGCAGCAGACCTTCCTTGGAAAGCTCTTGATGTAGATGTTGTACTTGAATGTACAGGTTTCTATGTAACAAAAGAAAAATCTCAGGCTCACATTACAGCTGGTGCTAAGAAAGTTGTTATTTCAGCTCCTGCAGGAAATGACCTTCCTACCATCGTTTACAGTGTAAACCACGATACATTAAAGGCATCAGACACAATCATTTCTGCTGCTTCCTGTACAACTAACTGTCTTGCACCTATGGCAGATACACTGAACAAAACAGCTGAAATCCTCAGCGGTATCATGACAACTGTTCATGCTTACACAGGAGATCAGATGACACTTGACGGCCCTCATCCAAAGGGAGATTTAAGAAGAGCACGTGCAGCTGCACAGAACATCGTTCCTAACAGCACTGGTGCTGCTAAAGCAATCGGTCTTGTTATTCCAGAACTGAACGGCAAGCTGATCGGATCTGCACAGCGTGTTCCGGTTCCGACAGGTTCAACAACAATCCTTGTTGCAGTTGTTAAGGGCGCAGTAACAAAAGACTCCATCAATGCAGCTATGAAAGCAGCTTCTTCCGCATCTTTCGGATACACAGAAGAAGAACTTGTTTCATCTGACGTTATCGGTATCACCTATGGTTCATTATTTGATGCAACACAGACAATGGTTACAAAGCTTCCTGACGGAAATTCTCTTGTTCAGGTCGTTGCTTGGTATGATAATGAAAATTCATACACAAGCCAGATGGTTCGTACCATCAAATATTTTGCTGAATTAGCATAATATTAATCTATTTGATCCGAAACGGGTCCGGTCTTTATGGACCGGGCCCTTTTTACTTCACCAGAAAGGTGAAGAATAATAAAGGTAGAACCTTAAGGAGGAATTTTCATGCTGAATAAGAAATCGATTGATGATATCAATGTGAAAGGCAAACGCGTACTGGTTAGATGTGACTTTAATGTTCCGCTTCAGGAAGGCAAGATTACAGATGAGACAAGACTTGTAGCATCTCTTCCTACCATTCAGAAGCTGATTGATGACGGCGGTAAAGTTATTCTTTGTTCACACCTTGGAAAACCGAAGGGACCAGATGCAAAGTCTTCCCTTGCACCTGTAGCAGTTGAACTTGCAAAATTACTCGGTAAAGAAGTGGTTTTTGCTGCAGATGATGAAGTTGTCGGAAGCAATGCAAAAGCAGCAATCGCAAAGATGAATGAAGGCGATGTTGTACTGCTTGAAAACACAAGATTCCGTCTGGAAGAAAGTAAGAACGGCGAAGCCTTCAGCAAGGATCTCGCTTCTATCTGTGATATCTATGTAAATGATGCTTTTGGTACAGCACACAGAGCACACTGTTCCAATGTCGGTGTTACACAGTTTGTTGATACAGCTGTAGTAGGTTACCTGATGCAGAAAGAAATCGAGTTCCTCGGCAATGCAGTGAATAATCCGGAACGTCCTTTCGTAGCAATCCTTGGCGGTTCCAAAGTATCCTCAAAAATCTCTGTTATCAACAATCTGCTTGACAAAGTTGATACTCTGATCATTGGCGGCGGTATGGCTTATACTTTCATGAAAGCATTAGGTGAAGAAGTTGGAAGCTCTCTGCTCGAAGCTGATTACCTTGAGTATGCAAAAGAGATGATGGACAAAGCAGAGGCAAAGGGCGTAAAACTGCTTATTCCTATTGATACTGTTGTTGCTAAAGAATTCTCCAATGAAGTTCCTTTCCATACCGTTGGAAGAGGAGAAATCGCAGCAGATGAGCAGGGACTTGATATTGGTGAAGAAACCTGTAAATTATACGCTGATGCAATCAAGAGCGCTAAAACCGTTGTTTGGAATGGGCCGATGGGCGTATTCGAGATGTCAAATTTTGCAACAGGAACAATTGCAGTAGCAAAAGCAATGGCTGAAATCAACGGAACAACAATTATCGGCGGCGGTGATTCAGCAGCAGCTGTTAACCAGTTAGGCTTCGGTGACAAGATGACACATATTTCTACAGGCGGCGGTGCTTCACTTGAATTCCTTGAAGGAAAAGAGCTTCCCGGTGTTGCAGCAGCTAATGATAAATAAGTAACCAGAGTATGAAAGGCTGTCTGTATAGAGCTGTCATCAAGAGTCATTTATTTATATACAGGTATACAGCAGCAAGCAGGTCTATGTCTGTAACATAGACCTGCATACTTATCTTAGAGTACTGATTGGAGGAAAATCATGAGAAAAATTATTGTAGCAGGAAACTGGAAAATGAACAAGACCCCGAGTGAAGCAGTAAAACTGATAGAAGAACTGAAACCACTCGTTAAAAGTGAAACTGTGGATGTTGTATTCTGCGTACCGGCAATCAGCCTGATCCCTGCGATTGAAGCTACCAAAGGAACAAACATTGCCATTGGTGCCGAGAATATGTATTATGAAGAAAGCGGAGCATATACCGGTGAAATAGCACCGAATATGCTGACTGACATTGGTGTTAAGTATGTTATTATCGGTCACTCAGAAAGAAGAGAATACTTCGCTGAAACAGATGAAACTGTGAATAAAAAAGTATGTAAAGCATTTGAGCATGGTATTACACCTATCATGTGCTGCGGCGAATCCCTGAAGCAGAGAGAACAGGGAATTACCATAGACTGGATCCGTCAGCAGATCAAGATCGGACTGCTGAATGTAACAGCTGACCAGGTAAAATCCATGGTTATCGCATATGAACCGATCTGGGCAATCGGTACAGGTAAGGTAGCAACATCAGAGCAGGCACAGGAAGTATGTGCTGCAATACGTGTATGCATCGGCGAGCTCTATGATCAGGCAACTGCAGAAGCGATCCGTATCCAGTATGGCGGAAGTGTTACAGCAGCCAGTGCAGCTGAGCTCTTTGGTATGCCAGACATCGACGGCGGACTTGTTGGAGGTGCCAGCTTAAAGCCTGATTTTGGTAAAATCGTTAACTACTAAAATTTCTGGTTGTAAAATACTAATCACTGTGATATAATGGGAGAAGTGATTTTTAGGAGGTGCAGTATGTTAGCGGTAATCGTCAAGATAGTTTATATCATTGTCTGCATAGCACTTGTTGTACTTGTTCTGATGCAGGAAGGCAAGTCAGCAGGACTTTCAGGAGCAATCAATGGTGTGGCTGATACCTATTGGGGAAAGAATAAAGGACGTTCGATGGAAGGTACACTGAACAAACTTACTATCGTGTGTGCAGCATTATTCATTATACTTTCAGCGGTATTAAGCTTAGGACTGAACTTAGCGTAAATGAGATACATGAAAAACACTCTGGAATCCAGGGTGTTTTTTCAAATTTAAGAGTTTTTACATAGGAGCGTCTAATGGTCGCAAGTCACTGGACAAGAGGATATAGGAGAAAGAATGGAAGATAACAATAGTAAAAAGGGTAAACTATTAGAGGTTTTTACGGATAGTCATTACAGACCTTTAAAGTTTAAAGAATTAGCCGGACTTTTTCAGGTACCAAAAGAAGAAAGAGAAGAACTTCGTTTGATCCTGGAGGAGCTCCTGCACGAAGGTAAAATTGAGCTGGATGATAAAAACAGATATAAAGCAGCTGGTGCTAACATAAAAACGGGTATTTTTTCCGGAACAGGAAGAGGATTTGGTTTTGTTATTCTGGAAGAAGAGGGAGGAGACGTATTCATCCCGGAAAGCGATGTCAATGGAGCAAAAGACCAGGATACAGTCAGGATCAGTGTTAAAGAAGACAGGAGACCTGGTGCCGGAAAAAGGAGAGAAGGTGTTGTAACTGCGATTCTGCAGAGAGGCCTGGCAGAGATCGTCGGAACATTTAACAAAACAAAAGAATATGGTTTTGTAATTCCTGATAATCAAAAGTTTGGTGCAGATCTTTTTATTGCGAGAGAACATACAAAAGGTGCAGTGACCGGTCACAAAGTCGTTGCAAAGATTACTGATTATGGAAATGGCAAGAAGAATCCGGAAGGCAGGATCACTGAGATACTCGGACATAAAAATGATCCTGGCGTTGATATACTTGCCATTGTTAAAGCGAACGGATTGCCGGAAGCATTTCCGCAGGAGGTCATGGATTCTGTGATTCTGGAACAAACAATGGTGAGTGACCAGGATTGTGTGAATCGCATGGATCTTACAGAATGGCTCACTGTAACCATTGACGGAGAAGATGCAAAGGATCTGGACGATGCAGTAACACTGACCAAAGATGAAAGCGGGAATTATGAACTGGGTGTACATATTGCGGATGTGTCTCATTATGTCAGAGAAGACTCTGCATTGGATAAAGAAGCATTAAAGCGGGGCACCAGTGTTTATCTTGTAGACCGCGTGATCCCTATGCTGCCGCATCAGCTCTCCAACGGGATATGTTCATTGAATGCCGGAACAAAAAGACTTGCACTCAGCTGCATTATGAACTTTAACGCTCATGGCGACATCATCGGACACGAGATTACAGAGTCTGTAATCTTAGTTGACAGACGTATGACCTACACAAAAGTTAACGAGCTGATTGAAAAAGCAAAAGCAGGGGAAACTGACCAGGAAGAAATGAACGAATATGGTGAACGTTACAGCAGCTTTTTTATTCTCATGGATGAGCTGGCAAAGCATTTGCGTGAAAAAAGAAAAAAACGCGGGTCGCTTGATTTTGATCTGCCGGAAAGCAAGATTATTCTGGATGAGAAAGGGAAAC
>QKDK01000049.1 GCA_003252135.1 Clostridia bacterium | reverse complement strand
ATAACAGAGTAGTAGCAAAAATCATGTCAGCAGAATACGAGAATTATACTAAGATATGGGAGAGTATGAGCGATCTGAAATCAATTGTTCAGGAAGGAATTGCCATATCAGGGGTAAAAGGCATATGTCTATACTATCAGGGCGGCAGTCTTGGCGAAGATGGAGAATACATCAAGTGTTCTGATTTCCAGGAGAATTATTCAGATGCTGTAATGCTTTGGGAAAATGATAACGAAGCCACATATGAGAATGATGCCACTTCCATTGTGCTGTATCAGAAGGTAGAGGGTCTTATTAATGGTATTGATGCATATGTCAAGATTTCTGTTAATACGCAGAACACTTTTGGCTCTTTTATTCAGACAGACAAGGGTTCTGATGAAAGCATTTATATGATAAACAATGATAATATTGTGATTGCTGCATCTGACAGCAGAGCATTGAATGATACGATAGATAATATAGTTGGGATTGATTTTTCATCCTATCGTTGCAATGAAATATATGAGATCGGCGATGAAATCGCAATGAAAGTACGAATAGACAATAACTGGACCCTGTGGGTGTCAACACCTGTTGTACAGATCAGTAATATGGTGGAGCAGGCGCGTGGCGTGACAATGGTTACCTTTGCTTTTTTTGTTATAATAATCAGTGCGATTCTTTGGCTGCTGATGAGTAAGGTTTTTGGCAGGATTATAAAGATCGGGGAACGTATGGAACATGTACTTGATGATACGGCTTCCATGGATGCAGATATGAAAAGCGACGAAGTCGGGAGGCTGGAAGCTGGATATCAGCAGATGGTTCTGCGTTTGAATCAGGCTATTAATGACATTGCAAATGAAAAAACACAAAAACAGGTCTTTGAGCTGAAGGCCATTGAAACTCAGATAAATCCGCATTTTTTATATAACACACTTGGTGCCATGCGATGGGAAGCTTTAGAAGCTGACAATGGGAAACTTGTCAGAATGATTGATAATCTGGCAGATTTTTATCGTTTGTCCCTGAATAAAGGCAGAAGCTTTCTGGAGATAGACAGTGAGGTGAAGCTGATAAAAACTTATATAAAGATTCAGCAGACCAGATATGATGATATTGTGCAGGTTAGTTATGATATCGATGAAAGTGTGAAAAATATTATTATTCCCAAAATGATTCTTCAGCCGCTGATTGAGAATATATGGGTGCATGGAAACATAACACTGGAAGGAAATCGAAAAATACAGATCAGTATCAAGGATCGGGGAAACAATATAGAAATTCAGATCAAGGATAATGGATCGGGCATAAATGAGCAGACACTGCAGGAGCTTTTCAAAAAAACCAGTGAAAACAGCAGATCCTCTGGAATTGGAATCGGCTTTATTAATGATATTCTGACCTTTTATTACGGCAGTAATTTTATATATCACATAGACAGTGTAGAAAACGTTGGAACAAACGTACAGATTATTTTACCAAAGAAAATGGAGGATAAATCATGAAAGCGATTGTTATTGATGATGAACCGGCACATGTACATGGCATCATGAAATATATCAGGTGGAATGAACTGGGTTTTGATCTTCCGACAGGCTTTTCTGATGTTAAAAAGGCAATGGAATACTTTACAGGCAGTATAGTCGATGTAGTGATAACTGATATCAGAATGCCTGAAATAGACGGACTAACACTGATCAGAATGTTGCTTGAAAAAAAGAAGGATATAGATATTATCATTGTCAGCGGTTATGATAATTTTTCTTATGCGCAGGAAGCAATAAAACTTGGAGTCCGCGCTTACCTGCTAAAGCCGCTGAAGGTCGAGGAACTCCAAAAGGAGCTTGTAAAGTGCCAGGATGACAGGGTCAGCCGCGAGGTTGCGTCTATTAAAAGAATAAAGAACAATGATGAAACGATTTCAAATGATTCGATGCATCCGTCTGTCAGAAAAATTATAGAATATATACATAACAATTATACAGATACTGATTTATCCATGCAGCTTTTAGCAGAAAAATTTCAAATGAATGACTGCTATCTAAGTTCTCTTTTTCATAAGGAAACAGGTGTCAACCTGAATTCATACATTAGTATTTACCGGTTGAAAATGGGTATGCAGCTTCTGACCACGACCCAGGATCGTATCAGCGAAGTTTCTTACCGCTGCGGATACAATAATCCTAGCTATTTTTCTGAGCAGTTTAAGAACTACTTTGGTATTACGCCAAGTGAAGCCAGAAAAAGAGAATCATAATTAGAAACCTTGAGGAATCCATTGACTTTGACGTAAGGTCAACTGTTATAATTACAGTAATCAAAAAGCTTTGATTACGAGCTTTACAATTCGAAATGCATGGCGGATACATGCAAAACACGAGAATGGAGAAGCATATGGAGTTGATGAAGATAACAGAGGTCACAGATACTTATGGGGTATCCTCTAGAACCCTCAGATATTATGAAGAAGTGGGCCTATTAAAAAGCGAAAGACCTGCATTTGAAAAATACCGTTTTTATAACAATGAAAATGTCGAAAGGTTAAAACAGATTCTGGTGCTCCGCAAAATGCAGATACCGATCAAGGATATCATGCGCATCTATGAAAGCCAGGATATGGAGGTTCTGGTACAGAGCTTTGTTGACCGCATGGGTGAGATTGATGATGAGATCAATACGCTGTCTCAGTTAAGAGATTATGTGAATGATTTTCTGAATGCCATGATTGCACATGGGATAACACAGATATCTGCGCTGCCGCTGCTCTATGAGAAAATGGAAGAAGAGCTGGTTTTCAATGAGCACGAAATGCCAAGGCAGAATCTTGGCAGCCTTTCTGAAAAGCTTTCCAGACCTCTGGAAATAGATATTGTGACTCTGCCATCCATGGGGATACTGACTTCACTTCGAAGGGATACCGGCAGTTCTGATGTGGACGGCTTCTGGGATTGGGTTTCTGCGAACCAGCTTCGGCTTGGGCGGCCGGGCAGCAGAAGTCTGTTCGAATATCAGCATAAGGGTGAGATCATTCTGATGCAGAAGGTGGAATCAGAAAGTAAAGACTGCCCTTTTGAATATCAGGAATTTAAAGGTGGCTATTTTGCAGTGACTTCTGCTTATACGGACGAAGATCTTGCGGCCTTGCAGCTGAGGATGGTACAGAGCTTTGATGATAACTCTGATTTTGAGGTGGATTTTTTGCATAACGGTTCGCTGCGTCATGATACACTGCTGGAATCCGTATATTCTCTTGATACCTCCAGAGAACGTGTCAATCTTTATCTTCCGGTTAAAGAGCGTAAGCCCTATTTTGCAGATTACAGAGATTATGAACAGGTAAAAGATATCAGTTTTATTGAAATTGAAGCAGAGAATCCAGTCCTTTGTGAGTATCATGTGGATCTGAGGAAGATCACACCGATATATTTCCCGCATTATCAGGTACTTGAAAGCGGCGAAGCAGAATATATAGCATGGATATCAGAGAGAAAGCTGGACACGAATGTTTCTGTCAGACTGCCGTTTCGGATAGATATGGAATTTCTGGCAAAGGAAGAGAGCGAGCAATACCTCTGGGGAACGAGTGAGGGCAGTATGTGGTTTTCTCATGGTAATCTTACCTATACCCTGAATTCCGAAAATTATGCGGATAAAGCACTGAAGAAGCATGCGATAAGCTTTTTTCAGCCGGTGCTTGGCAATGAAGTCAGCCTCATAGGTCTTGGAGATTACCCGCATGACGAATATGTCAAGGTCAGCTGGATTATCGGACAGAAGCATTTTGCAGTTGTTGTGAATGGGGAAGTACGCTTTTGCGGGGTGAAATTTCCTTATATGGATATGGATCTTTATCTGCAGGATATGCAGCCGGTTCTGATCGGAACGAACGGACAGGGGATGAAGCTCATTCGTTCCATTACGATATCACAGCTTAAGACACAACCGAAGGTAAGCAGCCAGAAGAGTCCGATGAAACTGACGATTAAGCAGAGCAACAACATCCTGCCCAATCTGCATCAGTTAGTCCGCCCAGAGAACGGTCAGAACTATTGGTTCAATGGTTGTGCTGCATTTTTAATGGAGTGTATGGGTGAAAAGGATTACGACTATGACCTGTTTGCCGGAATAACAGGAGAAAATTTTGCTCAGATATTTACAAAAAATTATTTCAGGGGAAACGGTGCTGTCGATTACTTGCTGAGTGAAAAAGGCAATCATGGCTATATTGAACAGATATTCAGACAATGCGGTTATGACAGCAGCTTTGTTCCGATAACGGTAATCATAAAAGATCGTGAAAAATATATTGGCAGACTGATGTCCTATATAGACAAGGGATTGCCAGTCATTATCAATGATTACGGAAGGAATCCGAATGGTCGCTTTGGCTGGAGCGTGCTGGTCGGTTACTCCCACTATGGGAGGACGCTTATGTACCTTGGCGGTGACAGTAAAGAGTATGATACCATTTCAGCAGAAGATCTGCTCCCTGATGAGTTCATGGAAGGAGAGCATTGTTACGGCTGGCTGTTTCTGGGTGATAAACTTGAAGAAAGAAAACTGGCTGATATTTACAAAGAAGGGATTTTTACACTTCCTGGGCTTTTGACAATGCAGACATCAAACTATTTATTCGGTGCGAATGCATTCGATGCATTTGCAGACCGGATTGAAAGCGGCTTTTATGAGCAGGTCAAGCCGGAGGAATTTGATAACTGGGAGCTCTATACCAATTATATCTGCTGCCTTGCGACCAACAGCAGCTGTAACTTTGAATTCCTAAAAAGAGCTAAGGAGAAAAATACTGAGCTGACCTGCATAGAGGATATTCTGGAGCTGATGACCAAAATGGAGCACTTTTGGAACAATGATGAGGGGAACGATCTGGAAGCTCTTGGCGGCGGGTTCAATGTCACACTGGAG
>QKDK01000283.1 GCA_003252135.1 Clostridia bacterium | reverse complement strand
TATGTATCAAAATCGATATAGACAAGCTTCTCTGTTAACGAATGATTCGTCAGTTTATGTGCACCCTTTTCATTTGCGGGAAAAAAGATCAAATCACCTTTGCTTACTTCTCGTTCGCCGAAAGGCGTCCGAAGCAATCCGATCCCACTGATAATGTAGAATACTTCTTCATTTTTTACATGATAATGATATGGATAGGCGGACTTTCCTGGTTCGATCTCATATACCGCTACTCTGCATTGTTTTGCTTCATCGGATACAAATTCTTTCTTGCTGTAACCATACGCTTCATGCTCATTCCTTGTCTTTCCCGCTAAGGCATCGACCCCTGTGATTTTATATTCCTGCATCGTTTACCTCCGTTTGATTTATTAATTCATGATTTATTTTTGAAATATTCGATTGTCTGGTCAACCAATTGAAGCAGATCCTGCTCTTTCTGAGGCATCTTCTGTACCGAAGAAAGCATTTGGAGCGGATTCACAAGATCACGCAATAATGATAGTTCAACCCAGTCTTTTGGCAGTCTTCGTATTGCATTCCTGTTATAGACCTCTTCAAAAAGTTCGAAATCCTGCTTATGAAAAAACTGCCTGTACCGGAAGAACTGTCCAATGTCTGCTAGTGAATGTCCAATGGATGCGCTTTCCCAGTCAACAAATACCACTTTTTTATTCTCATCAAGCAGCATATTGGCCGGTCTGAAATCACAGTGAAGCAAGGATGTATATTGATCGATCTCTTTGATTTTCTCATGGTTCTTTTTAATTAAGTCTTTTAATTCGCAGCATCGCTCTTTACCAAGTTTTTGAGCGGTTGTGCTGTTATCGATAAATAAGTTATACCAGGACAGAAAGGGCGGCACATCATATTGTTTCAAACTCTGGCAGTCTTTTAGCGGAATACTGTGTATTACCGCTGCTGCCTTTGCGACCTGTTCGATCACATCTGCTTCACAGCCATTCTTTTCTATGATATGCTTTTGCAGCGATTCTCCCTGTATGAACTGATAGATGAAAAGATCGGACTTATTCTTTTTCTCATGATAATAAAGCTTTGGAACAGGAATACTTGCAAAAATAAGTTCATAAACGTTCACCTCATTATTCAAATCATTTACCGGTGAAATTCTTAAAAGATAATCCCCTTTGTCTGTTACCACTTTCATATTGCTATTCCTGCAGCCAATTTGAATCACCTGAAATGCAAGAACTCTGCATTCATTATCAAAACCACTAACTATATCTGCGATATCTTCCCTTGTCACTTCTGCCAGCGGAATGCTGCGTTCCCATACTAAATCAAACATTGATTGCTCCGATTCACTTATTTTCATTTGCTACTATACGTTTCGACATAGGATGTTCTTCTATAAATTGAACCAGATCCCACAGGTTACCGTACAGATCTTTGAACACAGCCACGGTTCCATAGTCTGTCTCTTTTGGCTCTCTGACAAATTCGATGTTCTTTTGCTTCATATCATTATAATCACGCCAGAAATCATCGGTTCCAAGGAATAAGAAAACTCTGCCTCCCGCCTGATCTCCGACAAAAGGTTCCTGCACAGGTTTTGATGCTTTCGCCAGTAGCAGGGTCGTACCCGTTGACCCAGGCGGAGAGACAACGACCCAGCGTTTGTCTTGTTCCGGCTGGTAGGTATCTTCTACCAGTGTAAATTGCAGTTTTTTAGTATAAAATTCAATGGCTTCGTCATAATCACGAACCACAAGTGCTATGTGAACGATCGATTGTCTCATACGTTTCCCTCATTTCTCAACGCTGTACGTTATTTATTTTTCGTATTGGGTGCCGTATCACAGTCTTCCATTTACTACAATCTGTATTCCTCATATCAGAAAGATAGATCTCATGATGTCTTCGTTCCTCTGATAAGTCATTCTCATAACCATTGTCATCTAAGAACTGATCCATATAGGCAACAGAGGCAGGTTCATCATCAAATGGACCGATGTGCATGATCTGGACGCATAAACCTTCTTCTACTGTGAAAAAATCTGCTGTTGAACAATCCATCTTCTTTTTTGTTTTTACCTCTTCCACTGCCCAGTCAAAATCCTCTTTCGTAACAAATTCAGGCAGTCTTGTAACAGATATCCAGTGGAACAGGTCCTTCTTATCATAATCAACACCCAGTATTCCTTCCTGCCACCAGAATCCTTCCAATGGCGGAACTACATATTCATAAAAACCTTCTATTTTCTTCGGTCCTTTATAACTCATTTTAATAGTATACGCCAGAGCATAAAGAATACCGATTGCCTGTTTGTATGCGCCGCCTTCTTCGTTTGGGTTACCGCATCCCCGGACAGCAATATAGTTCACTGATGGAACATTCACAATCTCCGGTGTTTTTTTCGGCATATAAAATTCTTTGTATTCCTTCTTAAAATCAAAAGCCATGTAATTCCTCCTACTGGTACTCTTCAGACTGACGCAAGGATGAATCTACGCTATGAAAAATGATAAACCCTTCCACAATGAGAGAGTCAAGAGTCTAGTTCCGCGATCTGCATCTGAACTTTCCGGCTAAAACTTTTCCATACGGTATCATACGCATGATCGATCATATCGAATAAGACATCCTTCGGAAAATCAGTCAGAAATACTGTATTCCAGTATGGTTGCTGTATAGGCGGACAATGATATCCTCTGACAACAATATCCGGATACATCATTCGATACATCTGTCCGTATTCGGCTGTGCACTTCAATGTAATCTTATAGTCACAAGCTTTTGGATAAAGCTGAGCAAATATCTTATTATTCAGCTTGTAACATACCGGTATACTTCCAAACGGAAATTCCTCATATGCTTTGTGCTTGCTTATACAGTATTCCTTTATCTCCGTAATCTGCATAATGATACTTTCTCAACTTTCCATAAAATAAAACATATCTTTCTTAGAAATATGCTGTTTGTTAATATATCCGTCATAAATTTATTGTTTTACATATCTCCTCATAACGAGTCCCTGCACAGCTTCTGTAGAAACAGAAAATCCATTTTTCAGATACATCTCATAATGCCCGCCGAAGTCCGATGACTGATAACTGGATTCTTTATACGGATAACTCTCCACATAATCATAACCTTCCGTCTGTGCATCCAGACAGACGCGCTCAAGTAACCTGGTTGCAATACCTTTCCTTTTCATATCAGGCGCGATAACAAAACAGAAGATCGATTTTACTTTTACTTCTGAATTCGTATCCTCTAATGGTACATAGCTCATAAACCTTCTCCAACTTGCACACTTTAAGCAGTCAGCTTTTGTGTTTGCGTTGCACCATCCAACGATCTGCTCGTTATAAAAAGCCAGATAACCCTGAATGTTACTTCCTTTAACATATTCAAAAGCGGTTTTTCTTCTTTTTTCAGCCGAAGAAAAATCCTTACCTTCATAATCAGCATTACACCAGCAGACACAATAACATTTGTGTTCCGGTATGTTATCATCGTGTTCTGTTGTATCAAAGAAATGAACATAATCCTCTGCAAATTCCGGTGTCAGTTTCTTTATTACAATATCCTTGCGTTCATTGTCAATTTCCTCATTGTCTTTTCGTTCCTTGTCTTTTCGTTCCTTGTCTTTTCGTTCCTTGTCTTTTTGTTCCGTGCCTTTTTCTTCATTTCTCTTGATCTCCATACCAATAGCTCCTCCTTTCATCCTCACAACATATTCACCTGACGAAGCCTGTGCGTTGAAATGTCATATGTTACACTCTCATGTAATAAGTAAGCACATTCATGTATCATTACTTTCGATATTCTCATGTTTAAATTATTCCAGGTTCTAAAATGTTTTCATTTCAGCTCGAATCAGATCAAGCATATCCCGTGCAAATGCATTCGCTGTCTCTCCTGCCCTCATGACAATGTCTGAATTGTAACACTCATGAGCCTGAACCAGCAATTTCCTGTATCGATCTGGTAGATTTTCGATGCCCCACTCACCACCCTGCTGCTTTGACAGACTGACATCATCTTTCAGAAATGCCAGTACCCTGCAGAGTGTGAGAATGCAATACATGGGATCTTTCTGTATATCATCTTCTGCGCTTTCTATGTCTGACCAAATACTGTCTGCGTAATATTTTGGTGGAACCTTTGCAAACACGATATCCTTATCCTGACCATACAGAGTAACCCCAAATTTGTTGATTATGGTACAATGTGCTGCGATATCTTTATCAGTACCCTTCATGGATTTTATGTAGTCTTCTGGCTTGTCCCGGAACCAAGAAAGGTGTGTATTTGAGAAATGCAGTTCAAAAGGAGTCGGATATACAAAAGGATTGCAATATTCTCTTTTTATAATGCTAAGCTCCAGTCCTTTTGTTGTTGCTTTTTGATTTGACCTGACGACCTGTTTCATGAACTGCATTTTCCGTTCATCGTTTATGTCGTTCTCAATTATGATCAACAGGTCAATATCACTTTTTTCCGGGTTGAAACAATTCATAGCCATAGAACCATGCAAATAAATACCAGTCAGCTCATCCCCCATGATTTTTACTGTTTCATCAAGAAATTCATTTATTAATTCCTGATATAACATCTCATTTCCTCCTCACCTTATAAAGAAAGACCTCGATTTTCACGTTGTATCAAATACCCTTTCATATACTCTGAATCATTGTGTGTTTTGTAGATAATTGCTTTTTCCTCTTCAGTACACCCGAGAAGAATCTTAATCTCTGAGTCTTTTTTCAATCGATCAACGATGCAAAGTATAGCGTCGATTCTTTTTTCACCGGTTCCGACCCATACATCGATTCCACCGCCATCCATAGATGTCGTGCCTTTTAGATATCCATAGTCCACTTTATATATAAAATCAGGATAGTTTGGATGTGAGGTTCCCTTTGGTCTGTCAATTATAATCTCCGAAGTG
>QKDK01000334.1 GCA_003252135.1 Clostridia bacterium | reverse complement strand
GCATCTGCGCTTCCTTTGTTCTCTTTTCAAGCAGACGGCGGTCAAGTTCTCTGGTATTAAATATCTCTTCCTCTTCATCAAGATCATCCTCCGGATTGTGAAGAAGGGTCTTTCGGAAGCTGTTCTCATTGAACATCTTAACACTCTTTTCAGTTACCCCAAGCCTGATTTTGGGTACGGCGCGAACATAGTAGTAATAATCATCATCCTCGAACTGTACATGTTCAACTGCTGTATAATCAAGTATTCTTTTGAAGAAATAAATGATAATTACCAGAAGGCCGGACAGAATGGTAAACAGGACCATGGAAAGGATGTTATCACCAAGCTGTAATACAGAGTTCCTTATCAGAAAGCCGAAGATGCTGACCACCGCACCGACTCCAACCGATATTTCAAAAGAATAATTGAACTGAAGTCTTCTTATTCCATACACAACAACAATAACAACTGCAAATATGCCCATGGTAAAAAGCATCTCTTTGTTGCTTAAGAGCGTATCGACAACCGTACCGAACAAAAGCAGGACATCATCTGTCGAAGTTCCGAGGTTCATGGCTGCCGCATTCTGAATTACATAGATCATGTAGTATAAAAAGACACCGCAGACCGTCGGAAGAATCGCCAGCGGATTTGCCAGTAATCCCATCAGAAGCGGAATCATATAAGGGACCTTAAACAGGTAAAGTACCGGCATGGCAATCAGTACATAACCGTACTGCGGCGTAAATCGTAAAAAGAAACTGTATAATATCGCAAAAATTATCAAAATGAAAATAGCCAGTATCATGGATACAGAATAAACATTGGCAACAATCAGTCCCATGCATAGAATAACAAGCACAGAGGATGGTGTAAATGCACTGATCAATGATAAAACCACCGTGATGATCGGTCTGGAAAGCTTGTCATCATATCCGATCACAGTCGTCATGGAACGGATCACAATGAGAGCCAGAAGAAATTTAAATATCGGGTCAATAATCAGCTGCAGCTTCTGATAAAGCTCACATACCCGCGTTCTGAATTCAAGAATTGCCATTACCATTGTATCGTATCCTCCTCACCTGCATTTTCTTCACTCACAAAGAACTCATTTTCCTGCGGTCTTTCATCATTGCTCATCTTGCGAAGTCTTTTCAGCAGACGAAAATATCTTGCGAGCTTCTTTCTTGACAGATTGTACTTTACTGTATAACCCACAACAGAAAGGATACCGAAAACTACCATGATAATAATATACATTCCAAGAAGCGTTTTTCCGATAGAGATATAATCAAGGCGTGTCGCTTCTGCTATCAGATATTCCGCTTTATAGATGATCACTGCCAGAACGAGCAGGAAGCTGCCTAAAGTAACGGATACCAGTGTCTTTAGCAGTTCCATCCTTACATAGTCACCTCTATAATACCTGCTTAGTAAAATATCTCTCTTTCCCTGTTTTTTTTCATATAAGGCAAGCTTTGTCATAAGCCTGATTTTCCGGTTGTTCAACATCTGTGCCAACTCTCCCTTCCGTCTGCCGCTCCCAGTCCCACACTGAGAACGTCACGCAGCCAATGCGCTCCTGCCGCAATGGTCACATGTATAAATTATATCATAATCCCCAGAGAATATCGAGTTTTTTCAACAAAAAACAAGCAATTACCTCTCTTTGGAAAATGCACAACGTTGAGTATATCATATGGTTTCGATATATTCAAGCAGACTGCCTTTATTTAAAAGTTTCGTAATATACTGCCTTGTTTCGTAATATCTGCGAAACAGTGTAAAACTACAAAAACGGCATGAGACCGATATACATTACCATATCAGTCCCAACCGTTTTGTCGTTAATAATTTATAGCGGTTTTACTTTTTGCGGGGCAGAACACGGTTTAGAACTTCCATGACCCTGTCGATCTGCTCCTTTGTATTGTAGTAGTGAAGACTAACGCGAAAGTAAGACCGCACCGCCGCAAAAATCTGTGCTTTACCAAGTTCTGTCTGAAGCTCTGTCTTATATTCTTCCGGTAATTCAAAGCTTATGCTTCCGCTCCAGGTATCTTCTTCTTCACTTCCAAGCATGCTGATATCAAGCTTCGAATCTTTCAGACACTGACGGTAATACCGCTCAATATCCCGAATCTGGTCAGCTATGCTTTCTACTCCGATTTCCAGAAGCAGACCGATGCTCTCGCTCATTACCCTGTAACCATAATTATTGCCGGTTCCGGTTTCCATTCTGGCTGCTCTGTCACAGAACTGCGGGATGGGAAGCTGTGTAAAACCTGGTGTAAAATCCATGTCATCCCACTTGATATTACCGCTGCAGACCGGCGGTGTGATTTTTTGCATGATATCCTGACGGCAGTAGCAAAAGCCGGCTCCCATGACACCGAGCATTCCTTTGAAGCTGGAAGAAGCCAGAACATCGATCTTCATTTTTTCAACATCCACCGGAACTCTGCCAAGTGCCTGAATCGCATCTACAGACAGAATAATATTCTTTTCTCTGCATACCTGCCCTAATTTTTCAATGTCTGTCAAAAAGCCCGAGGAAGATTGCGCCAGTGATATGGCAATGACTCTTGTTCTGTCTGTTATCTTTTGTATAAAATCGTCGGCAGAAACAATACCATTCCTGTTATCCACAAAAATAAGTCTGATTCCATCCTTCTGCTTGCCAGCCCATGGCAGCCAGACAGCTGCAAAATCACCGTTTCCAACAATCACCTCATCTCCCTGCGCAAACGGATAACCGTTCGTCAGAAGGTTATTGCCCTGCGTGGTATTCATGGTAAAATAAATATCTTCTGTATCTGCATGAATCAGCTCGCCGATACGCTGTTTTGCAAGTTGTCTGATCTGCATATTATCGTGTTCCATCTGCCCGAGTGAAAATGCAAAATCATCCAGATATTCTCTTGCTGCTTTCAGGCTCCTCATCGGCGGCATCCCCATGGTCGAACAGTCCAGATAGGCTCTGTCTTTCATATATGCATATTCGTCAAAGTATTTCTGATCGATCATACAAACCTCCACAGTACACAGTCCATTTTTGTCTCTCTTTGTTTCCCGGCTGCTTTCTCCACGGAAATTTCTCCTTCAAAGCAGGCGGTATCAGGAATCACATCATGTCCGCTGCTTATGCTTTCATGCTCTCTTCTGGCAGTCTCTTCGCCAACATATGCACCATATTCCCTGATCCAGGTCTCATTGCCGATCTCCAGAGTCTCCTTGCCAGCCTCCAGAATCGCAAGCATGACATCATCGAGCTTATTTTTATTGTCAGATGCTTTTCTGATCATGGCATCTGCATGAAGAAGGTAAAAGAACCCCCTTCCATATGGTATCCTAGTCATCTCACTGTCAGCCATCAGGCTTGAACCAGCTTCCATATCTGTCTTTGTGATCCTTGGATTCTCATAATACTGTACAGCTCTCTTGTTCAGCTCCAGAAGCAGTTCGTCCCTTGTTATGATGCCCATGCGCCAGGGTAAAAGCACAGAATAGAACTCAGCCATCCCTTCAATATACCAGGTCGTGATACCAAACGGCTCGTTTTTCATCGTAATCCAGTTATGAACAATTTCATGAGCAAATAAGAACTTGATCCAGGAAGGATCCAGCTGTGCATTGTCTTTATAAATGTACATATAAGAACGGGTCAGTGCAGTTCCTCCTGCACGCTGCTCTGCTGCTTCTGTGTGTCTGCTGAAAATGTTATAGGCTTCTCCTTCATCCTTAAAAAATCTGCTTTCGTAAGCAAATATCTGTGCGGCCAGAACGGCCAAAGGCAGTATGGTCTCATTTTTCATCCAGTAATAACCGAACCTGCCCATTTTCACACAGTCAAGCTGTCCGGCAGAATAAAAGGTTGTTTGCAGCAGACTTTCATTTCCTGACCGTGTAATCCTTCCTTCTCCAAAGGACCATGCTCCACGGCTGCCTTCCGGTAACTGTTCCAGATTCCAGTTCACTGTATATTCATAGGTTCCTTCTTTAAAAGACGGCATAAAGGTCATACCGGAACCTGTCATCCCACCTTCTTCAAAGCCAAGATCGAACACCGGATTTCTTCCCGCAGGCTCCAGCAGCAGACGATAGCTGATGCTGACCATTCCGCCTGTGCTTCTTTCCGCAATATATCTTTTTGCTTTTATATGGCCCTCCTGAACACTTTCCAGACGGTATGGAATGTTTCCTGTTTCATCTGTGATCACAAACTCTTTTTTTGTTCTGGTAAAAGGTTTAAAGATGGTCACTTCATTTACGGAAAGCATGCACTCGTTTTCCTGCGCTTCTATTTCAGCCTGAATGGATACCTCAAGCTCCTTTATGGTTCCTGCATTGTGATCAGATATATCTGTATTTGGTAATTTCTCCCATGTCGGAATCAGTACTATATTTATCTTCTTCATAATTCACCTCTCCTTTAGAACCGCAGCTCACAGGTATTTTACGAACCAGTCCAGCATTGTATTCAGATAATGCTGTCTTTGCTTTGGATGCACAGGCTGGTTATGAGAACAGAACGGATAGAGCACCATGGAAATCGGAAAATCTTCCGGATGGCTGTCCTTTAAAGCAACGAACAGCTGATGTGCTCCTTCCACAGGACACCGAAGATCATCCTCTCCGTGCATGATCAGGAATGGAGCATTGACCTTTTCCATACCGCAGATCACTGATTTTTCTATTGTATGAACCATGAACTCGCCAAAGTTCTTATACTCGGAGGAATCCCCCTGCATATCAGAGGATGCAAAGCCTATCAGATCATTTACAACTGCACGCTGCGTGATGTAAGCCTTGAACTTTTTTGCACGGGTCGCAGTATAATTGGTCATGTATCCGCCATAACTTCCGCCGGTAAAACCAAGTCTGTTTTCATCGATCCAGTCATACCTTCTGCAGGCCTCCGATACGAACTGCATGATATCCGAATAAGCGGAACCGTCCATTGCTCTTTCCAGGTTCCTGTGCACATCTCCATACCCTGAAGAACCCCTGGGATTACAAAAAATAACACCGAACCCTGCACCTGCAAAACACTGATATTCCAGGTCAAACCCATAACTGTAAAAGGGATGGGGACCACCGTGCACATAAACAATGGTCGGATATTTTTCTCCTTTTTTCAGGTTCCCCTGCGGCGGCATGCAGAAACCATGCACCCTTGATTCGCCATCCAGCGTCTCAAAGAAAAAGTCATCGACCTGGCTGAACTCTGTATTCTCTGCCCAGCTCTCGCCAGACTGCAGCAAAAGCTCTTCTTCTCCTGTATTTTCATCGATCAGATAATAGCATTCCGGTCTGTGCGGTTCTGTCCTTGCTGCAAGGACTTTGCCAAGCTTTGGTGTTCCGAGTCCGTTATAAGCATATCTTCCCTTTGCAACAGCCTCCGGCCTGTGATCGTCTCCATAGATCGAAACCTTCCAGATCCGGCATTCCCCGTTGCTGCCGGCGTTGAACAATACATGCTCACCATCCGAGGATATCTGAACCTTCTCAAGCCCCATACCGCAGTGTGCATTATAAGGAAACTGGACGGAGTCAAAACATTCGTTTGTCTTTTCAAAAATCGGAGTCATCTCAAGACCATCCAGCGAGACTCTGTGCAGGATGCAGGCAGGATAGCCGGTGCTTGCACCGAACCCTGTCTTGTAGTCCAGAATCCCCGCTATAATATATTTCCCATCCGGTGTAAAAGCAGGGCGCACCGGGTTTGGATACGAAACGACCAGCTTATCCTTTGTTACGCGCACTACCTCCAGTGTCGCTGTATCTATGGTCAGGATATCCATGGCAATACCGATGGATCTGTCGCAGTAAAGGTTGGATTCACACATGACATGTGCACTGTCGGGTGCCCATACAGAATGCATGAAATTGGCCGGTCCGGATGTAATTCTTTTCGCTTTGCAGCTCCCGTCCGAAGGCACGACCCACAGGTGCATGACTTCTGGCTGTGCAAACCCGAGTCCGTCAAATTTATATCCAAAATCCGTGATCTCCACCGGTTTTTTTGCCCGTTCTCTTGCATATGATTCCTGCTCTGCCTTGTCGACTTGTGTCTGCAGCCAGGTTTCATCCATACCGTCAGCAGCCATAGATGTAAAAAGTATCCATTTTCCGTCCGGTGACCACGAGGGATCGATCAATCCGAACCGCATGTTGGTCATACGCGTGATAACCTCTGTCTCCCTGTCATAAACATACATCTGGCGGCCCGTCTCCGGAGTGGACGAGATAAAGAGAATTCGCTTTCCATCCGGAGATATCTTCGGATTACCTTCTCCCATTCCGCCTGCAGTGATGATCTTTTGTTCCCTTGTCTTCATATTCCGGATCAGAATCTGGTTCACTCTTTTTGAAGTCTTTGGATCAAAGTAGGATCTCGCATACAAAAGTTCATCATTTTCCGGCAGATATTCACCAAAGGATATTTTTTCTTCCAGATCAAAATCTTTGAATTCACTCTTATGCTTATTCATGAATTCGTTTTTATGCTTATTCATGAATTCGTTCTTATGCTCATTCATTGTCTGCTCCTTTCAGGTAAATATCGAACCAGTCGATCATCTCCTGCAGATGGCTCTGCTGAAAATGAAGTGCTCCTGATCTTGTAATCTCATGGTTTTCATCGGGATACATCACAAGCTTGACCGGAACCTCTTTCCTTCTCTGCTTAACGGCTATGAACAGCTGCTCTGCCTGTTCGAAGGAGCATCGATAGTCGCGGTACCCATGAAGCAGCAGGGTCGGCGTGCTGATCTTGTCAACATCCTTGATTATGCTTGTTCTTGCTCTTTCAACCAGCGACTTCTGCACATTTACCGTTGACCAGTCCTGACTGGCAGAATAAAAGCCCATATCTCCCGTGCCATACGAGGTTGCTTTATTTACAAAGATGCGCTGTCCGACAGCTGCCGCAAAACGGTCTGTCATCATGATGATCTTGCTTGTCATATAACCGCCGTAGCTTCCCCCGGTAATTCCAACCTTTGTTTCATCGATATATCCAAGGGCGATCGTCTGGTCAAGAAACTCCATGAGGTCCTCATAAGCCGGCATATCCCAGGAATCACCGCTGTTCGAGAATTTCAGCCCATAACCAAAGGATCCCCGCGGATCACACGTAATGACTGCATAGCCTGCATTTACCAAAGCATGCATCTCATGCCAGCAATCATTGGTGTAGCTGACCCTAGGCCCTCCGTGTACATACAGCACCGCCGGATACTTTCTCCCCTTCTCAAAATTCACAGGTTTACAGACCGCGCCATGTATAACAGCTTTTCCATCCTTTGAAGGAATATCCATCGTCTTGACTCTGCCAAGATTATATTCTCTGAGCCAGGAATTATGTTCCATTATCTTAACGAAGCGTTTTGTTTTGTTATGATACAGATACAGCTCGCGAAGACTGTAAAAGTCTGCTCTGGTCAGAAGAATGCTTTTGTTCGCCGGATTACAGAATTCATGTATGGAAAAATCTCCGTCCAGAATCAGCTTTGGCACGGACTTTTCTTTTAGTGCTATTTTGTACAGTCTCTCCGTCCCCTGCCATGCACACAGAAAGTATGCATGCTCTCCTTCTATCGAAAAGTATGATTTCTCTCTGCCGTACTGGGTCCTCATGACTGGCATTGCATAAACGCCGGAGGACACTTCTGGTGCTTTGGGGTCGAACAGGCATACCGCTTCTTTGCCGTTGCTGCCGATCATATATAAATAAAGGATCATATTACCTTCTTCCATGTAATATGCCGGAAACACAATCCTGGTATCATCCTCTGTAAAACTGACCGGTACATCTCCAGCCAAGCTCAGGCCGTCCGTTAAGCAGGTCTGGCTGCTGCCGTCCTTATTCATGATAAAAAGCTCTTTTTTAGAAAACTTTGCACCTGTATGCGGCTGTCCGTAACAGGCAATCCGGCTGCCGTCATTAGAAAGCACCGGCATGCTGTATGGTCTGTCGCCAGTCAGCAGTTTCTGCCCGCCGTTCATATCTGTTGTTCCGATACAGGTGATGCTGCCGTCAGACACACCTTTCCACTCATCTCTCTTATAATCGATCTGGGTGATCACCTTGGGCGCAAAGAGCTGCTCCTGCTTCCAGGCCTCTTTTTCATCAGGAGCCATCTCCAGAAAACATGTCCCTGCTTTTACTTCCTCATCCCATAGTGCAGCTTCAAATACAAAGCATCCGTGCTCCGCAGAACCATGATAGTTCCTGATTCCGTGCCGGAGCGTTGTCAGCTGTACAGATTCTCCTGTTTTGTCACTGATATAGATCTGGAACTCTCCGGTCTTGTCAGACAGATAGGTTATGGTATGTCCCTGCGCAGTGAACCTTGGCGACTTGCAGCTGCCCTGATCAAACACCTTTTCGATCTGTCCCGAACGAAGATCGATGAGTTCAATTACCGATGAAAAGGTTCCGTCCTCTGGATTCGATCGGTAAACAGTTAGTGCTGCGTATTTTTCATCGGCGGATATCTGCGGGTCGGATATAAATGCGATTTCTTTCATGGTGTTGGTATTAAAGCTTTTCCTCATTTCCCACTGTCCGAAAATCCCTTCCGGGTTCGAAAGATTATTCAGCCGCAGGTCATTGCGAAGTGCATCCATTGCTTTTGCTTCATCGCCTTCAATAATCGCATCGATCAGATTCTGATGCCGTTCATTGATCACTTTATCCGCACCATCATCAAAATCAATATGATCAAAGGTATTAGAAGCCTTCGTTAAAAGATTGTCCAGAGTTTCTTCAATAAAGCTGTCCTCAAGCAGCTTAGCCATATTATTATGAAAAGCAATGTTATCCATCTGATTCAGGTTATGAAAAGCCTTTCTCACCTTTCCGCTGTCCACTTCATTGACCAGCTTATGTACGACCAGTGTCTCTATTGCAAATCTAAGATTCTGAATTTTTGTAAAATCCTCTTCACTGTATACATTCAGCATGTATCCCTTACGTGGATAGCTTTTCATCAGTCCTTCCTGTGTCAGCCGGTGCAGTACACCACCCGCTGTCGCTTTGCTGACATCATATCGTTTACAGATGTCATTTTCCACGATACAATCTTTTGATGTTATATTACCATCTTTGATTTCCTGCTTCACTTTTCTATATACTTTTTCTACCAGAGACTCGCCTGCCATGTTTTTCTCCCTTCTCTTAGCTGCCCATCTGCTCTATCATAACGTTTTCGGGAAATTTATACAATATGTTCCGCATTTTCCTTTGCTGCTGCATCCTTCAGATACTGCATCGACTTTTCAAGCTCTCTTTTTGGAACAGCAATGCTGTACCGGTAAAACTGCTTCGATGCACCATATTCCTCCCCATCATCTCCAAATAACAGTGCTTTTTCACGAAGGAAGTCCGAAAGCTGTTCATCTGACATTAAAAGTCCGCTGTAATCGACCCAGATCACATATGTCGCCTTTGGATGGATCACTTTTGCTTTTTTTAGATATCTTTCAAAGGTCTCTTCAAATAGTGCTGCGTTTTCCCTGATCACAGCATTGAGCTGTTCGACATATTCTTTCCCGTCTTCTGTATAGGCTTCACACATACCGGCGTATAATGTCGGCTCAATGCTTCCGAAATGATCTGCGTATTTCTGTTTATTATACTGCTCACGAAGTTCTGGATTCCGGATAATAAGATTCGCATGATTATATCCTGTGATGCTCATGCACTTTCCCATAGAGGTGCTTGTAATGGCCAGTGCATCCTCTCCGGCAATTTTACTGTACGGTACTGCCTTTTCATCTTCCAGCGTGATTTCAGCAAAAATCTCATCGCAAAAGACCAGAACATTATATTTTTTTGAAAGCTCAGCGATCTTGCGAAGTTCTTCTTCATTCAGTATTGTCCCTGTCGGATTGTTCGGATTGCAGATCACCAGAAGCCGGTTGGAAGGCTTTGACATCTTTTCTTCCAGGTCGTTCCAGTCTATTTCATATACAGAAGAATTCTTCTCCTTCGCACTGCCGGAAAAATCTTCCTGTCCGTGGTAAATCAGGCGGGAAATCACTGTTCCAATATTCATTCTGTCTGCTGCCTGCTTGTATCTTCCATAGGTCGGCTGCAGGATGATGATGTTCTCATTTTTCCCGACAAACATCCGAATGGCTGTGGCAAGACCAAAAATCGTTCCCATGGCCGGCACGATCCATTCAGGTTGTATTTCAAAGTTCCTTACATTTGCCATCCACCAGGCTACACGTTCATTATATTGCTTGTCCTGAATGGTAAATGCAAAGGATCCGCGCTCTGCACAGGTAATCACGCCTTTTGAAAAGGCCGGGCAGACCGGGAACTCGAACTCTGCGCCCCAGTAGCTGACCAGTCCTGCCTGCCGTATATTATCAGGGGTCAGGCTTTCCTTCAGGCTTCCTGTATTTTTGCGGTCGACTCTATCATTAAAATTATAGTTATTCATACTTATCCTCATTCCTGCGCTGATCTTTACGCATATCAAGTTTGAACGAGCAGTGACGCGCGAGGCGCAAACTTGTTATCCTCTTTTTACCCGACCGGATGATGACATGCCGTATAATGATCCCCGCCCATACAGCGCAGCTGCGGTGTTATTGAGCTGCATTCCTCCGTGGCATAGGGGCATCTTGAGGCAAACCGGCATCCCGGTCTTGGATTGACAGGTGAAAATATCTCACCCTTCATCATCGATATTTTTCTGTTCTTTTCATAATCCGGATCCGCGACCGGCACTGCTTCAAGCAGACCAATGGTGTACGGATGCATCGGATGGTCATACACCTCATTCACAGCTCCGATTTCAACAAGCTGACCAAGATACATGACTGCAACTCTGTCTGATATATACCTGACCACCGACAGATCGTGTGCAACGACCAGATAGGTCAGTTTCATGTTTTCACGAAGATCGATCAGCATATTGATGATCTGTGCCTGTACTGACACGTCTAAAGCCGAGGTAGCCTCATCGCACACAATGAATTCGGGATTCAGCGCAAGAGAACGCGCAATCCCGACGCGCTGTCTCTGACCTCCCGAGAATTCATGCGGAAAACGGTTGGCGTGCTCCTTATGGAGCCCGACACGGTCGAGCAGCTCATAGACCATATCAAGACGTTCCTTTTTGTCCGCACCGATCTTATGGATCTCCAGTCCTTCTCCGATGATTTCCCCCACCGTAAAGTACGGATTCAGAGAAGCATAAGGGTCCTGAAAAATCATCTGCATTCTTTTAGTCAGCTGTTCCTTTTTTCGCTGTCCTCTTGACATGGTCGCGATATCCCTGCCGCGAAATATAATTTTTCCGGCATCTGCTTCATAAAGCTGCACCAGCGTCCTTCCGACAGTCGTTTTCCCGCACCCGGATTCACCGACCAGTCCAAGGGTCTCTCCCCGTTTTATCTGAAAGGAAATATCATCTACAGCATGAAGACTTTTCCCATGTCCAAGATCAAAATACTTCTTCAGGTTCTGTACGTCGAGTAATATTTCGTTCTCAGTCATCCTATTCTCTGCCATATCATATCTCCTTTCTTTTTGTTTTAAAAACTGACAAATCCCTGCCGACAGGCGGTACAACTTCTTTCCCGCACTCCTCATCGAGCAGCCAGCATTTTGCATAATGTCCGTCTGATATCTGATATCGCTCCGGCTCATACTGCATACAGGCCTTCATACAATGCGGACACCTTGCGGCAAAGCTGCAGCCTTTCGGTGGTGCAAAAAGATCCGGCGGTGTGCCGGGAATACTTAAAAGACGGGAGTTTTCCTTTTTCTTCAGTTCTGGGACTGAGCCCAGAAGCCCCCAGGTATACGGATGCTTTGGCTGATAAAAGACTTCTTCGAGCGTTCCGCTTTCTATGATTTGTCCCGCGTACATAACTGCCACACGGTCTGCCATTCTTGCGACAACGCCCAGGTTGTGCGTAATGAAGATGATTCCCATTTCCCTGTCTTTTTTGAGCTTATTCATCAGGTCAAGGATCTGTGACTGGATGGTAACATCCAAAGCAGTGGTAGGCTCATCAGCGAATAACACGGTAGGATTACAGGACAGAGCGAGCGCTATCATGACCCTCTGCCTTTGTCCGCCGGACATGGTATGGGGATATCTTGCGAACACAGCTTCCGGATTTGGCAGTCCGACTTTTCCAAGTAACTCGACAGCCAGATTCTTTGCTTCTTTATAGTTCAATGTTGTATGCTTTAAGATAGCTTCGCAGATCTGCCTTCCGACTCTTGATGTCGGATTCAGGGAGGTCATGGCATCCTGAAAAATCATGGAAAATTCTTTCCCCCTGTATTTCTGCATCTGCTTGTTGTTCAGTCCTGTAATATCTACATCAATATTTTTTTCAGGATTGGTATAGCGTATGCTGCCGTTTTTTATCACTGCAGGCGGCTCCTGGTTCAGGCGCATGATCGTCTGGACCGTGACCGATTTACCGCAGCCCGACTCTCCCACAATGGCCAGAGTTTCCCCCTTAGAAAGTGAAAAATCAATACCACGGACTGCTTTCACCTCACCATTGGCCGTCATGAAGGAGACAGCAAGATCTTTGATGTCAAGTAAGCAATTGTTATGTTCCATTACACTACCGCCTTTCCCGGTCTCCTGGCTTCGCGTCTTAATACCCTTTTGATCTTTCGCATGCGTTTGGCATTGTATTCCTCATCACGCAGACGCGGATCAAGCGCATCACGCAGACTGTTGCCGAACATGAAAAAGGCAAAGATCATTACGGAGATCACCAGAGAAGGGTACAAAAAAAGATGGAATTTGGATGCAGACATGAAATAAGTTATACCGTCTGTTGAAAGCTGACCAAGCGATATGTTCGGCGGTGTAACCCCCAGTCCGATGTAAGCCATCCCGGCTTCCATAAATATGGCACCCGGAACCGCACCCGACAGTCCGACTGCAATATTGCCCAGAATATTAGGCAGAATATGGCGGAATATGATACGTGCTGCAGAAGCGCCCTGTGTTTTTGCCGCAAGTGTAAATTCTTTATTCTTGAACTGCAGGACCCTGCCCCTGAACCCTCTGGCAGAACCCATCCATCCGGAGATTGCCATCGCCACGACCAGCGAGGAAATGGAACCGCCCATGACCATAAGTATCAGGATCATATAGATCATAGAAGGAATACACAGCATGATATCGCAGACACGCATAATGATCATGTCGATCCGTCCGCCATACCATCCTGCCACGGCACCGATCACTGTTCCTATAATAAATGGAGTCAATGCTCCCAGAAACCCAATCAGCAGTGAGGCTCTGGCTCCAATCCATACTCTTGTCCAGAGATCCCGCCCCGTAGCATCTGTTCCAAAAAAATGATCGGCTGAAGGCTTCAGACTGGAAGACAAAAGATTAACTTCGTCAAATTTATAAGGAGACAGAAACGGCATAATAATGGCACATAAAATTATGACACCGATGATGGTCAGACAGAGCACCGCCAGCTTATTACGAAACAATCTCTTCCATACCTCCGGCCAGTATCTGGTTGAAGGTCGGATGATCTGTTCTGCGTCTCTGTCATTTTCTCCAACTGGTGTAAAATCCAGTTTTCTTGATGATGTTGTTTCGCTCATACGCCTTCTCCTTTAATCAAGCTTAACACGCGGATCTATCAGTACATACAGGATATCCACGATAAAATTAGCTGCGACTACCACAACTGCCTGAAAGACCACAAGTCCCATCGCCATTGTGTAATCCAGCTCATTGATTGAATTTACAAAATACTTGCCAAGCCCAGGCACAGAAAAGATCTTTTCAATAACAAAGGAACCCATTAAAAGGCCTGCTATTTCAAGTCCCAGATTCGTTACCATAGGGAGCAGGGCATTCCTGATCTGGTGAAAAAATATGATTCTGGCTTCCGAAAGCCCTTTTGCTTTCGCAGTTTTCAGATAATCCTGCTGACCCACCTCAAGCATCAGCGTTCTCATTCCGCGGCAGTGTCCGGATATCATGCCTAGTGACAGGCAGATGGTCGGAAGTATGGTATACTTTTGTGTTTCCCAGCCGCTGGCAGGAAACCAGCCAAGCTTAACAGATAATAAAAGCTGCAGCATCGCAGCCAGTACATAGGCAGGAATTGCAGTTGTCATTATAGTAAGTAGCTGCGTTGAGATATCGATCGTTCCGCCTCTTTTATATGCGGAAAGTATACCAAGCAGAGTACCTGTCGGAATACCGAACAGCATTGCCTGGATAGCAAGCTGTGCCGTTACCGGGAAATACAGAGCTATGACCTCATTCACGGACCTGCCGGCATGTGCCAGCGAATATCCAAAATCCAGATGAAGCAGGCTGTTCATGAATCTCACATACTGCATCCATACCGGATCGTTAAGTCCATAATATTCCATCATTTTATCAGCATTTGTAATATCCAGCGGATTTGCCACAATAAACGGATTTCCCGGAAGCAGACGGATCAGGAAAAAGCAGATCGTTGCGATCGCCCAAACCGTAGCCAGAGATATTACCAGCCTTTTTGCTACATATTTTATCATCTGGGTGTCCTTCTTTCATGAATTGGACTAAAAAGAACGAGAAAATACGCTGCCTTTTCACAGTCGTATTTTCCCTTCTTTTGTTTGCAATAATTAGTGTGCGTAAACTACCAGGTTGGCAAAGCCGTAACCGTTCTCGCTGTATGCACCAACATAACCCTCGACATAACTCTTTGTTGCATAGTAGCCGCCGCCCATCATGGCAGGGAAGAAAACATAGGAGTCATACAGTAACTGTTCTGCCTGCTGTACCATGGCAAATCTTGCCGCATCGTCAAACTCGGTATAAGCATCTGTCACAAGGGTATCATATGCTTCATCGGCATGCATGGATACCATGAAGGAAGGGGCACCGGATGCCTGGAAGCCGGCAACATCGGAAACACCGCCTGTTGTTTTCCAGTATCCAAGCTGCTCCAGCATATCATCCGGATTTACAGACAGCTGCTGAAGATAAATATCGTAATTCATATAGACCATAGACATGATAGCGGACTGAATCGGCTGAAGATTGATCGTAATATTCTCCAGGCCAAGAACGCTCTTCCACAGTGATACAACAGTTTCAACATACATTGACTGGCTTGCGCTGTCAAAAGTCAGGAAAGAAATCTCCGGAAGCTCTGATACATCAGTATAGCCGAGTTCCGATAAAGCCGCATTCAGATAAGCTACGGCAGCTTCTGCATCACCTTCCAGCGGAACGGTGTTTTCAAGTGTATATTCGTCAACATAAGCAACATCGGCTGATGTTCCTTTTACAGAGCCGGATACATATCTGTCTGCTGCAGTGCTGGTCGGATCAACAACAGCCGCAACTGCAGAACGGTCGATGGCATTTGATAAAGCTTTTCTGAAATTCAGGTTCTGCATCAGCGCAGTAACCTCATCTCCTCTTGAGATAAAACCGTCACCGTCTGTATAAGTAAAGCCGGTCGTATTGTACTCAATGCCCCAGATGCTGTCTGCACTGTAATAGGTGCAATCTGCATGGTCAATCAATTCGTACAGGTCCTTATTCACATTAACGATGGCATCTACTTCGCCGTTCGCATACATGGAATAGGTCGTAGAAGCATCAGAGGATACAACGAGCTTAAGATTGGCTGTCGGGAAGAGGGTAGCTGCATTAATATAAGTATCATTCTTTACAAATGTCATGGAGGAACCGACAACCCATTCTGTCAGAATGTAAGGACCTGAATATAAAAGGTCGGCAGGTGTACCGCCAAGTGCATCACCCTTTGCTTCAACAAAAGCCTGCTGAAGCGGGTATACTTCAAGCTGCCCGTCAAAGGTAACAATAGGGCTGACCAGTGTTACTACAAAGGTACTTTCATCTACTGCATAGATTCCTTCACAGGTATCAAGTGAATTGTTATAGGTATCTTCTCCGCCAACGAAATATGAATAGTTTTCTGAAGTCAGATACTTTTTCACAAGGTAATAAACAAAATCCGCAGCTGTGATCTTTGTTCCGTCTGAATACACAGCATCCTTGATGGTATAGGTATATGTTGTTTTATCATCTGAAACAACCATCGTATCACATAATTCCGGTGTCACGACTCCGTCAATGGAACGGTACAGCATGGCACTTGTCAGGTAGAACACATATGTATCAAGATTGGAGTTTGATTCGATCATATTGAGTGTGTTCGGCTCGGTAGCTACAAATTTAAAGGTATCCAGTGTTTCCGGTGCTGCCGGTGTAGGTGTTGCTTCTGTCACTGCTGCATCTGTTGGTGCTGCTGTTGCGGTACTGCTAGTGTCCGCCGTATTCACAGCATTGCCTGTTTTGTCTGCTGTGGTACCGCAACCTCCAAGCGTGCCAACAAGCATCGCGAGCAGAATTGCAACAGCAAATGTTCTCTTCATCTTCTTCATAATAACCTCCTTAATTCTATAAACCGTTGAACAGTTTAGATGATTATAGCATCGGCATCTGAACATGTCAACAAGTTTTCTTGCTTGATTTTATTGACAAATCCTCGTTTTTTTGTTATTTTCATCTTAGTTGAACAGTTCAGTGTTTTGCTGCGCTTTTATTAAGCATATCAGTTTTATACTGAACAAATCAGACTGAAAGGACGGTTATCATGATAACAGTTATAAAAGGCAGATTAATAAACGGTGTGCTGGACCAGCCTGTCGAAAACGGTCTGGTAGCATTTGAAGGAAACAGAATCCTGTTCGCCGGACCGGAAGATGAATATGTAATTCCAGTAGATGCCAGTGTCTATAGCGCAGGAGACGGAACGATCCTCCCAGGCTTCATCGACTGTCATGCGCATCTTACCGGAAGCGAAAATGCCGGTGAATGGGCAAATGGACGCTTGCTCGGCGACCAGCTCCTAGGAGCCGCATATCAGCTTGGACTGCTGCTGGATGCCGGATTTACCGGGCTGCGCGATATGTCAGAAGCCGGGCTTTACCTTTCCAGAGCGGTCAGCCGCGGAATCCTGAAAGGTCCAAGAATTGTTCCCGGCGGCAAAGTCCTTGGCATCACCTCCGGTCATGTTGACTTTGATCCGTCTGTCACCGTTAAGCATTTTAATGATAATGACCACCTCTCTTACCTGATGGACGGAATTGACGGTTGTGTGACCGGTGTCCGTGAACAGTTCAGGCAGGGTGCCAGATTCATAAAAATATGTGCAACCGGCGGTGTATCTTCTCCGACAGACCGTATTGACGATGTTCAGTTCTCTCCCGCAGAGCTGAAAGCAATCGTTGATGAAGCCAAACGCCACCACACCTATGTATGTGCGCACTGTACCGGTTACGAAGGTGCTTATCAGTCAATCCTTGCCGGCGTGGAGTGCATCGAGCACGGTGTTATGCTGACACAGCGGGAGATCGATCTGATGGCAGAAAAGAATCTCACCCTGGTAACGACTTTATGGATCTCGCTGCATGTTGCCGATCTTCCAGGATTTCCTTCCTGGATGCGTGAAAAGACGCTGCTCTGTGCAGAGGGAAACCGCAAAACAATCGAGATGGCAAGAAAAGCAGGCATCCGTATTGCTCTCGGAACTGATTTTTCAAATTCAAAGAATACACCTTATCTGCAGCTCGGACGTGAATTCGAAGCCATGGTGGATGCCGGCATGACGGAAATGGAAGCCATCAAAGCAGGAACAGTAAATGCTGCATACCTTATGAGGATGGATGACCTCGGTACGCTTGAGACAGGTAAGCTTGCAGATATCACCGTTACCGACCAGAATCCGCTCTCGAATATCAGCTGTCTTGCGTCTGCAGAGCATATTAAGCTGGTCGTGGCAGACGGCTGCATTGTTAAGAACACCTTGTAAGTTTATACTTGCAGACTAGAAAGTGCCGAACCAATACCATGATACCATACAAAAACTTACAAATTTTTTTCAGAAGGGACAGGTGAATCCATGAACAACTATGTCATTACCGTTGCCAGAGGCTTTGGAAGCGGCGGAAAAACCAGTGCCTGCAAGCTTGCCGCTGCCCTTGGTATTCAATGCTACGAAAACAGGATCCTGACCCTGGCTTCCC
>QKDK01000161.1 GCA_003252135.1 Clostridia bacterium | reverse complement strand
TGATTCCGATCGCTTTGTCGAGTGCTTTTCTTTTAATGATGGTATATATGATCTTCACATTACCGTTGGCTCCATGTGCGTCTATACTGGTTACCCCAAATCCTGCGTTATGGAGCTTTTCTTTCATATTATTACCGTCACCCACAAGAAATGCTCGTATGATCAGTGTGCCCATGGCAAGTTTTTCTTCTATACGCATACCTATATAATTGCCCATGGCAAAGCCGCCGGCATATGCTATATAGCATACAAAATTATTCAGATTCTGCATGATCTGGCTTATTGCTAAAAGCCAGATAAAGACCTCAAAGAATCCAAGGAAAGGAGCTATCGTTCTCTTTCCCCTGGATACAAAGATAATTCTCAATGTGCCAAAAGACACATCAAAAATTCGCGACGTAAATATAAGAGCAGGTAAAATCACCCAGTTAAATACCGGATAATCAGTAAACTGCTGTATCCATTCCATAATGCACCTCATCCCTATTCATTCAATATTATTATCCCTTACCGTTTATAACTCGTTCACCGATCATCTTTGGATTCTAAGCGTTTTGATTTCAAAAGCATTGAAATCCAGAGTAACTGTCTGGCCTGTTGCAGCCGAATCAAACAGTGTATTCGAGTTTTCTGAAAGTGCTTCTTCTAACAGGTTGCACACTGTTATCTTACGACAGTCAAATCCAAAATGTATTTTTGTTGATACTGCTGCCTTTTTCGACTCATAGAAACGCATGATAATATCACCGCTTCCGTCTTCCGCTGCTTTCATGGTATCAAGTATTATATTGCTCTTTTCAATTCTGACCGCAGAAAAATCTGTTTGTACACCCGGGAGGATCACCGGCGCAACATTCACCTCGTATCCCTGTCTTACAACATCACAATTCGCAAAATTACCCTCCCATGCAGTAAATGCATAGGTAAAACGATGCTGTCTGTTATCAGCTCTCATCTCCGGACAGGTCGACGCACGCAGAAGAGTAAGCTCCAGCGCATTCTTATTCATGCTGATTCCATATTTGGAGTCATTCAGTATTGCCGCTCCATGTGCGCCGTCAGCTAGTGCGGTGTACCTGTGATTGCATACTTCGAATCGATCCTTATCATAATCGCGCGAGCGGTGTGTCGGCCGCTCAATATATCCAAACTGTATTTCATTGATGGCATTCTCTGCGCGAACTCTGACCGGGAAAGAAACTTTTAACAGCCGGTGCATTTCATGCCAGTCAATCGTGGTATCGAAGATAATTCTTTTCTTGGAGGCCTCCAGGCGTATGATCTGATGGAACAAAGAAGGTTCATCTCCTGCTTCTTCATCAGATGCAAATTTCCCCGTTACAAGCAATTCGGCTGCTGCTCCACCTGACAACAGTATCTGGACATTCGCCTCGAGGCATGGCGCGATTTCCTGCTCCAGGTAACAGGAATCAATATCCCACGCATCAAACAGACGCGGTACATCTTTGAACATCATGAAACGGTTCATGGATCCATCCGAGAATTCACGTCCCGACTCCTTTAGTACAAAGGACTGAATCAGTCCGCTTCTGTTTATCACTGCTTTGATCCATCTGTTCTCCATGCAGAACACACCATTTTCTTCACGGACAAAGGCACCTTCTGCTTCAGGAATAAGCGTATCCCCCCTGTCTGTTACAGGATAAATGGTCACTGAACCGCAGGATGGCAGTGTAACCTGTGCAAATATTCTGTTCTCCTGTATAAACAGCGGCAGTTCGGTATGATCTGCAAGCATAGCTCCAACCTGGTATTTATCAGGTAATTCAACGCATTCGATTCTCTCAAAACTTAAAGAATTAAATATCGTCAGGCCTTCTCCTTCTGATAAGATTGATTCATAAAGGTCATCAGACATTCTTCTTGCTTCGTTTATTGCTTTTGTTACCTGCGCTTCAGCTTCCGTATAGACTCTGGCAATACTGGAGCCTGGAAGTATATCATGGAACTGATTCAATAATAGCTCTTTCCATAATAATTCAGCTTTTTTCTGATCATAAGGGAAACCGTTCATCTCGGCAACTGCACCGGCAAATTCCATTTCGCGAAGAGCAAGCTCACATTTTCTGTTGTTCTTCTTCACCGCTGCCTGTGAGGTATATGTTCCTCTATGTGCTGAAAAGTATAATTCTCCGACATAGGTATGCTTCGGTCCGCCAAGTGCTTCCATGTCTTCAAAAAATTCTTTAGGTCCTGCCATATGCATTCTGACAGCTCCTTCCAGATTTTCCTGCCGTATCACGCTTTCGACATAATCTCTTGCCGGTCCGCCGCCGCCGTCTCCATACCCAAAAGGATACAGAAAAGCTTCCAGGTCTCTTTCCTGTGTTCTGTTCTTCCAGACTTCATTCACCTCATTCACTTCGGTTCGATACGTATAACTTGTCGGAAGGAAGGATACGACCTGACTTCCATCCATGCCCTCCCAGTTAAAATAGTGATAAGGGAATTTCTCACCTTCATTGTAAGACCAGAATATCTTCTGTGTGACCAGATAGTTCACATTACAGCCCTTTAATATCTGCGGAAGTGCAGCTGAATATCCGAAGGTATCCGGCAGCCATAAAACCTCACTGTTCACGCCAAACATATCTTTGTAGTATTTTTTTCCATAAAGAAGCTGACGTACCAGCGCTTCTTGGCCAGCCATATTGGTATCAGGTTCTACCCACATGGCACCGTCCGCGATCCACTGACCATTCTGTACAGCAAGCCTGATCCGTTCGAACAGCTCAGGATAATATGTGCGGCACATTTCATAAGCTGCAGGCTGACTCTGTATGAATTTATAATCCGGGTATTCCTCGATCAGCCGAAGCTGTGCAGCAAAAGTCCTTGCCGTTTTACGATGTGTTTCAGCCATCGGCCACAACCAGGCAAGGTCAATATGCGCATTGCCTACTGCATAGAATTTTGGCATTGTTGTTCCGTTGACAGCTTTCATTGCTGGCGCTGCCGCTTCTCTTGCCTTTATATAATCACGGATCCTCTTCTTTCTGTCCTGTTCAAAATCAACACATAAGGTAAAATATTCCAGTGCCTCTTCTACCTTCACCCTGCGAAGAGATTCTTTTGGCAGAATAGATAACAGCTGCTGCAAAGTTATGATATCCATATATAGCTGATAGGCAGCTTCGTTCCAGATTCCGTAGGTACAGCTCCCCAGCGTTCGTCTTCTGCCTTCTTCAAGAATATCTTTATAATATCCTTCCAGAACAGGTCCTGTTGCACAACCCCCGCTTGGACTTTCTGAATAATAGTGTCCGGCATACGTCTCCATCAGAATCTCAAAAGCATCCCCGCCTTTGGCAGATTCTGTCAGTACATTGTCCACATAATAGTGATGTGCATGCTCCTTCTTTATCCAGTCCGCACGATATGTTCCAAAGGCTTTCCCGTTTACAAAAAGGGTAGACTCGCCGTCTGGTGAAAGATTCAGAACAATTCGTTCTCCCTGGGCATTCTTTGGCAGCCTGATATCTGCATAAAACCATGCATACTCCCAGGTATTACCCCAGGTATAACCTTTTTTGACAGGAATCAGTGCTTTTTGTCTGGCCTCCTGCGGAGTCAGGTGCTCCATGGTATGAAAGCATGACCATGAAATTTCACCCAGAGGTTCATAAAAATCTGCTTTCAAAGTACGGATCCAGTGTTCCAGCCTGTCTTTCCATTCTGATTTCATAAATTATCTCCTTTGTCATTAACTGCCTGGCCCCTGCAGTTATTCCATCTCAATTTTAAAAACAATCGGATATATTGTTTCAACCGGTGTATATCTGATATGAACTGCCTCGTCAGTTCTTTCAAATGTCACCGTCTCTTTGTTCTCAAGCAGTGTTATCTTTTTTATGCTTCCGCTGAAGTTTGCTTTATGGCTCGCATCTTTTTTTGCAAGTGTTGTTATCGATATCATGCCTTTGTCTGACGGAACCATGGCAAATGCATATAGATTTCCGCCTTTCCTGGTGAACCTGATATCTTCTTTTGTATATATTGTCTCTTTACTGTCTGTGAACTGACCCTCCTCCACAACGGTAGGCCCTTCCCCCGACACACGGTAAGCCGATGACCCATAGATCGCTTCTTCGTTCTTGTTCATCCACTCACCGATTGCAAGCAGGATTTTCTTATCTTCCTCCGGTATGGTACCGTCTGCTCTTGGACCGATATTGAGCAGCAGGCATCCATTTTTGCTTATGACATCAATGAACATGGTGATGATCTCTCTTGCACTTTTGTACGAGTTATTCTCCGTATAGCACCATGAATTTCTTGCCACAGCAGTATCCGTCTGCCAAAAGAACGGTTTGATCTCTGAAAACTGACCGCGTTCCACATCAGGAACTGCTGTACCAAAAGCAAACGCATCGTGCTTATAATTAATAACAGCTGTGCTCTTTTGCTCTGCGGCTCTGTTGTAGTAATAAGCGGCAAATTTTTTCAGATATGGTTTTACTGCAGTATGCTGTATCCACCAGTCAAAATATACGATCTTTGGCTGATATCTGTCCACGATCTCACATGTTCTAAGCAGCCAGTCATTTAAAAATTCCTCTGTCGGCCATGGTTTCGAATCAAGATCATGGTGATCTGCTTCCTGCATCGCCGGCCAGTAAAAATCTCCTAGCTGCATAGGTTCTTTGATATCACTGTCAAATTCCTTTCCGTGCCCCATAAAGAACCAGTGCTCAACTCGGTGCGAAGAAGCACCAAGCTCTATTCCCCGCCTGGCACAGGCACTTTTTAGTTCGCCTACGACATCACACTTTGGACCCATGTCTGCTGCATTATAATCCGACAACTCACTCTTATACATCTGGAACCCATCGTGATGTTCCGCAACAGGTACTACATATTTTGCCCCGGCTTTTTGAAAAAGCTCTGCCCATGCATCCGGATCAAATCTGTCTGCTTTGAACATCGGTATAAAATCC
>QKDK01000114.1 GCA_003252135.1 Clostridia bacterium | reverse complement strand
GAAGCACTTTCTCCGGATTTCAAGACTTATGCCGGAAAAGTTGTTGAGAATGCGCAGGCGCTGGCAGGAGGACTTATGAAGCGCGGTTTCAATCTGGTATCTGGAGGAACAGACAATCATCTGATGCTTGTTGATCTTCAGAATTTCAACATAACCGGAAAAGAGATGGAGCACATTCTTGATGAAGCTAATATTACCTGTAACAAAAATGCTGTACCGAATGATCCGGCATCTCCGTTTGTTACAAGCGGTATCCGCCTTGGAACAGCAGCAGTTACGACACGCGGTATGAATGCCAAGGATATGGATATTATAGCAGAAGCAATCTCTCTGATGGCACAGAATGCACAGGAAAACAAGGAAAAAGTTGTAGCACTGGTAAAAGTCCTGACAGATACTTATCCGTTATTCTGATCAATAGTAGTATCATGAACTATTCATAAATATACTGGAGTTTGCAGATTGATTTTACACCATGTTTCATTCTGGGTAGAATGGTCTGTAAACTTCTTTTTTATTTCGGCATCTTGCTGTTTTCTATAAAGTATATTACAATATTTAGTGGTGAAGAGTATGAAAATATAATCAATGCCACAATTAGGCAGTTATGCCACATAAGTGCCATATTTTTTAGATATATTTGCCAAACAATGTGAATAAGCTGTACATAATAAATGCTTTATTATGACAGAGCAGGATAGAGAAAAATTAGTTGAAAATTTTCAAGCAGAAAAGAGGAATCATATGGGATATCTGGTCAAAAATAAAGGAAAAGCACTGGTTTTGTTTCTGTGTATATGTATGCTTGCACCGATTCTGCTGCAGCCATCCATCGAGGCAGCAAAAGCAGCCGGAACGAAAGGAACGTGCAATGCCAGTGTTCTGAATATAAGGACAGGTCCGGGGACTTCGTATGATAAAGTTTCGGTGAACGGAACGGCTGCCTATCTTGTCATGTCACAGGAAGTTGAGATTCTGAGTGAGGTGAACGGCTGGTATGAAATCAATGCAGAATTTAACGGGGTTTCTATTCACGGATATTCATATAGTATCTATATAACAAAGACAGAAGCTTCTGCGACTGCATCACCGACACCTTCCCCTTCCAATACACCGACACCGACGCCGGTTTCAAGCTATGCGGCAGATGCTGATTTTGAGCTACCTGGTACTGTAAATGCCGTAAGCCTTAATCTTCGAAGCCAGCCAACGACTGCCAGTACGAAACTTGGGGTTGCTTCCTATGGAATGCAGGTCTATGTTCTGAATCAGGAAGTTGACGGAAGTGATATCTGGTACCGTGTCGCCATAGAACTTGACTCAAAGCTGCAGATTGGTTATATGTACAGTGACTATGTCACTTTATCAACAGAATATGGCTTTTACCTGAAAACAGCATCAAGCGGCACCGTTCTTTATACAGAAGCTTCTGATACGGCAAAAACACTGCAAAAAACAGATGGAACTGAAATCGTGCTGGACAAGGACAGACTTCTCTGGGTGATGAATGAAGTCAATATCAACGGAACTAAATGGTTCTACGTAAAACTTACAGTAAGCAGTGTTAAGTATTTTGGCTATATTAAAGCAGCAGAAGCTGTTGTTTATGGATATGGGAACAATGCTCCGTATCTGACACCGACACCTGTGCCAAAGCCGACAGCAACACCAAAACCTACTGCAACGCCGAAACCGACTGCTACTCCGACTGCGACACCTGTGCCAACAGTCATGATCGACAAAAACGAAGATTTTCAGATCTCTGCTTATGTTACTTCAACAACACTGAACTTAAGAAAAGGTGCGACGACAAGCAGCGACGTAATATCGAAGCTGACCCAGAATACACCGGTCACAATTTTAAATGAAGAAAATAACGGGACTGCTGTCTGGTACCGTGTAGCAGTAAAGGTCAGCAGCAAGATTGTCATTGGATATGTGCACAGTAGTTACATCAGAGTCGATTCCGGTGCAGATGTACCTGCGAAATTGCTTGCCAAATCAAAGATTTTTTCCGATGCCAGTGCAAGTGCAGTTTATGTAAAAGATGCCAAAGGTAATGTTCTGAATCTGAAGGCTGGAACTGTTGTCAGCATTATTGCAGAATTGAATAAAGATAATGTTGACTGGTATGAGATCAAATATGCGTCAAGTGCAACCAGTTATATCGGGTATATTGCCACGACAAGTGTAAGCTTTGTATCAGCAACCCCGACACCTATTCCGACACCGACACCGAGTCCGAAACCAACAGCAACTCCGACTCCGACAGTAACACCGACACCTGCGGCTACGCCAACTCCGACTCCAAGCCCGAGTCCTACGCCTAGTCCGTCTCCGACCCCGCTTCCGTATACAGGACCTGCAACCATACAAAATGTCTCCAGTTCTTTGATCGTTAAGGACGCAGCCGGAAACAGCGGATCAGCTGTCAAAACTTCTGCAGGTAAAGCGGTGACCATAAGCAATACCAAAGAAGTGACTGTGAACGGACAGGAACAGGCAGACAGTACAGTCTGGTACAATATAACTTTTGTCTATTCCAATGAAACAGTATCTGGTTATGTGAACGCAAAATATGTTTTGATTCCGGGTTCTATAGAAGGCGGTACAGACGATGGAACCGATTCTGACGGTGACCAAGATTCGACGACAGATGATTTTGAAACCAAACTGACGAATGAAGGATTCCCGGAAAGCTATAAAGTCCTGCTGCGGGCACTGCATGCAAAATACCCGAACTGGGAATTTGAAGCATATCAGACGGGACTTGACTGGAATACAGCCATTAATAATGAAAATGAAGTCGGAAAGAATCTGATTCCGAACAGTAAGGGGATTCAGTGGAAATCACTGGAGAGCGGTGCTTACAACTGGAAGACGGACAGTTTTATCGTTTATGACGGATCCTACTGGGTAACTGTTTCCGAAGCGGGTCTCAAATATTTTATGGATCCCAGGAACTGGCTGACAGAAGATTACATATTCCAGTATGAGGTCCTTACCTACAAGCCCTCCTATCAGACAGAAGCAGGAATAGAGAATATTCTGAAGAACACCATGTTTTATAATGCTTCATACACTTACACCGACAGTCTTGGCATAACACAGAGCCTTACTTATGCAAAAACCTTTGTAAAGGCAGCGGAATATTCCAATGTTAGCCCGTATCATCTTGCATCCAGGGTAAAACAGGAGGTGGTGACCGGGACGAATACAGTGAGCGACAGTATCAGCGGTGTTGTTCCCGGCTTTGAAGGATTGTATAATTTTTACAATATAGGTGCGTATAACAGTACTGTAGCCGGCGGGAATATTGCCAATGGACTGAAATATGCACAGTATGGAAGCAGTGACGCAGCTTTAAATCTTGGCGCGCTGATACCTTGGACGAACCCTTATCGAGCAATTGTCGGCGGAGCATTTATCCTTGGAAGCAACTATATCAACCGTGGACAGGAGACAATTTATCTTCAGAAATTTAATATGACACCGACTTCAACATATTATCATCAGTATATGTCCAACGTTGAAGCACCGTATGCAGAAGGGAAAAAGGTTTTTACAGCGTATGGGGATACTGTAACTTCACTGCCGATCGTATTTTCTATCCCGGTCTATAAGAATATGCCGGATTCTGCATGCACTGCACCAACGACAGCGTATAACCCGAACAACTGGCTGAAAACACTGACTGTGAAAGATGCCAGTAACAACAGCCTGACGGTCACACCATCATTTGACCTAACCAAGGATCAAGAGTATTATCTGATTGTAGACAATACTTGTGCCAGTGTGACTTTGGCTGGAACAACGGTAAGCACCAAAGCGAGCATTTCGGGAAGCGGTTCCAGCACTTTGATCGTTGGCACGAACAGGCTGAAGCTTTCGGTAACTGCAGAGAATGGGAATGTCAGGGAATACATCGTTAATGTTGTACGAGAGGCACCAAGCCAGCAGTAATATATACAAAAGGAGAGTGGCTGCGGTGAAAGCACACCATAAAACATTTGCAAAATTTGTTCTTTTTTCCTGCCTGGTCGGTCTGATCTATGCGCTGATGCCATCAATACATGCAAAAGCAGCCAGTGCTAGGATTGGGTTTTCAATCCAGGAACCAGAGATTACAACCGGCGATGTTGTGAGCATCATACTTACCATTGACGCAGATGCTACGATCGGAGACTTTGAAGGCTATGTGTCCTATGATCCGGAAGCGCTGGAGTTCATTTCCGGTGCAACCTGTATAGCAGGCGGTGACGGTACGCTGAAGATTTCTGACATTTATGCTTCATCGACTACCGGTACCAGAAAATATATCATGAAGTTTCAGGCATTAAAACCGGGAGGCAGCGAGCTGACTGTAAGCGGACAGCCGCAGGTGTTCGAATATGAGACCGGACTGGCTATGTCAGCGTCTTCAACATCTCTGGATATTATGATTAATGCAGCAGCAGAAGCATCCACGAATTCACAGCTTGCGTCTTTGAAAGTAAGTCCGGGTACATTGACACCGACATTCTCCGGTACGGTCTATGAATATACAGTCGATGTTGATGGCAATACGAATGAACTTTTAGTGAGTGCGATTGCTGAGGATATTACGGCAAGTGTTACTATATCAGATAATAAAGAACTGGAAGCAGGCACGAATACCGTTCATGTTTATGTTACTTCTGAAGCCGGCACCGTATCAGAGTATTTGATTTATGTATACAAAGAGGAGAGCACTGAGGCAACACAGACACCAGCAGAAGTTACAGAAGAACCGGTGATAACAAAGGAACCTGATGCAGTTGAAGAACAGATGATTCCCGGTACATTACAGATTGCTGAGGATAATGAGAATCTGATAATATCCGGCGGATTTTCCTACACAGTGATGAACGAGCCTGGTAACCTTACTGTACCCGACGGATTTCAGAAAACAAAAGTGATCATCAGTGGAATACAGATCACGGCATATGCTCCATTCAGCAATGGCTCAAGTGATTTTCTTTTGCTGATACTGAAAAAAGAGGAGGGAGATCCGGCATTTTACCGATATGACCGTGTTGAAAAAACAATCCAGAGATTTCAGTCAGAAGATATAACACTTCATCTTGAGAGCAGTGAGGGAGAGACTCTGACAGATATCGTTGATGCACAGGCATATGATCAGAATGTGACAAAGCTCGGCTTCATCATTGCTGCTCTGGCTGCAGCGAGTGTCCTGCTTCTGATCGGATTGATCCATTTTTATATGAAAGCCAAAGGGTTACGCGAAGATGACCTAGAGTAATGAAAAGAGGAGCCTTGTGCTTCTCTTTCTTTATTCTGTGAAGCTTTCCAGTACCTATGTGTCGGTTGACATTTACTATAATTTTGTTATAATTTTTGTATAACAAATATAACTTCCGTATTTGTGAGGTGAAATTGAAGGGAAAGCACCTTCAATTAATGCGCAAAAGGCCGTGCGCAGGAAAGAGGTAAGTATGATTGTGACGATTGATTTTAACAGTAACGAAGCCATCTATATCCAGCTTCGGAACCAGATCATAATGGGCATTGCCAATTCACAGATCCATGACGGAGATAATCTTCCTTCGGTAAGGGAGCTGGCAGATAACATTGGCATTAATATGCATACAGTGAATAAAGCATATACGATATTAAAACAGGAAGGTTACATCAAACTGGACAGACGAAAAGGAGCCGTCATTGCACTTGATTATGACAAATTCCGTGCCATTGAGGAAATGAAAAATGACCTCAGGACAATTCTGGCAAGGGCGATATGCAAAAATATCAGTGAAGAAGAAATACACGAAATCTTAACAGACGTTATAAATGAATTCGAAGGTTAAGAGAAAGGACTATGCATGAGTGATAAATTTACGAACAGAGCCTGGCAGGTAATTCAACTGGCTGGCGATATTGCTAACCGTCTCAGTCACAACTATGTGGGGACTGAGCATTTACTGATAGGGTTATTGGAAGTCGATGGAGTGGCACAGAAGATACTTCGCAACAATGGGGTGGAGGAAGATAAGCTGATTGAGATGGTGAATCAGCTGATTGCAGCTCCGATTTCTGTAAAGACAGATGAACCTGAGGTCTATACACCAAGAGCGAAAAGAATCATCGAGCAGAGCAAACAGGAGGCTGAAGCACTTGAGTCAGACGAAGTCGGTACAGAACATATTCTGATTGCACTTTTAAAAGAACAGGATTGTATCGCTGTGCGTCTATTAAATACGCTCAGTATAAATATACCAAAACTATATGCCGAGACATTAAGTGCTATGGGCATGGAACCGGCAGACATAAAGAACGAGATGGCTGCCAGTATGAACAAAACAAAAGGGAAATCAAAAACTCCGACACTGGATCAGTACAGCAAGAATCTGACCGAATACGCAGAAGACGGAAAGCTTGACCCGGTAATCGGAAGAGAGACAGAAATACTTCGTGTGATCCAGATATTGAGCAGACGTACTAAAAATAATCCGTGTCTTGTTGGCGAACCTGGTGTTGGTAAGACTGCAGTTGTGGAAGCACTTGCCTTAAGGATCGTTGCACAGGACGTACCGGATGTTCTGAAAGAAAAAAGATTGCTGATGCTCGATCTTTCAGGCGTTGTAGCCGGTTCAAAGTACAGAGGTGAGTTTGAAGAGCGAATAAAGAAAATTATCGCAGAAGCTGTCAGTGATGGCAACGTACTGCTTTTTATTGATGAGCTGCATACCATAATCGGAGCTGGCGGTGCAGAAGGTGCTTTGGATGCTTCCAACATATTAAAACCATCCCTGGCCAGAGGCGAGCTGCAGCTGATCGGAGCAACGACGAACGAAGAATACAGAAAGTACATAGAAAAGGATGCGGCACTGGAACGCAGATTTCAGCCGATCAATGTGGAAGAACCAACAGAAGAAGAGACCATTAAGATACTTATGGGTCTTCGTTATATATATGAAAAGCATCACGAACTGATTATTGCAGATGATGCTGTCATTGCTGCAGTAAAACTGGCAATACGGTATATCAACGACCGTTTTCTGCCTGATAAAGCAATTGACCTTCTGGATGAAGCTGCTGCAAAAGCAAAGCTTTCCAACAGTCTGGTTCCGCAGGAGATAAAGCTGCTTGGCAGCATTGTGGAAGAACTGGAGAAAGAAAGTGAAGAAGCTCTGACTGTCCAGGATTTCACCAAAGCTAAAAGACTATCAAAAAAGCAGGACAAATACCTGATCGAGCTGAATCAGTAAAAAGCTGAGTTCGTTGCTATGAAGACTGCGAATAAAATGGTCCTGCATGAGAACGATATTGCACAGATGGTTTCGGACTGGACAAATATACCGGTTTCAAAACTGACAGAAGGAGAAAGTGAAAGGCTGCTGAAGCTGGAAGAAACATTGCATAAAAGAGTTATCGGCCAGGATGAGGCTGTCAATGCGGTGGCGAAAGCAATCAGAAGAGGTCGTGTGGGGTTAAAGGATCCGAATCGTCCGACTGGTTCCTTTCTTTTCCTTGGACCAACAGGTGTGGGAAAAACAGAGCTGTCAAAGGCACTGGCTGAAGCAGTTTTTGGAGACGAAGCGTCCGTAATAAGAGTCGACATGTCGGAGTATATGGAAAAACACAGTGTGTCAAAGATGATCGGGTCACCTCCTGGTTACGTTGGATATGATGAAGGCGGACAACTAAGTGAGAAAGTAAGGAAAAAGCCGTACTCAGTAATTTTGTTCGATGAAATAGAAAAGGCACATCCCGATGTATTCAACATATTGCTTCAGGTCCTGGATGATGGTCATATAACTGATTCTCAGGGGCGGAAGGTCAGCTTTAAGAATACGATTATTATCATGACCTCAAATGCAGGTGCATCCAGTATCATATCACCTAAGAAATTAGGATTCATGACTGTCGAGAACAATGAAGCAGATTACAACCGGATGAAAGACAGCGTCATGGAAGAAGTCAAGAATATATTCAAGCCTGAATTTTTGAATCGAATAGATGAGATCATCGTATTCCATTCTCTCAACAAGGATAATCTGCGCGACATTATAAGAATTATGATTGCCACCGTTGCCAAGCGTTCCAGAGAGCAGATGAATCTTACGATAAAAGTACAGGAGGAGGCAATAGGGTTCCTGCTGGAAAAAGGTTCAGATGATAAGTACGGTGCTCGTCCGCTGCGAAGGGCAATCCAGACACACATTGAAGATAAACTTGCAGAGGAAGTGCTCGCGGGCAATGTTCTGGTCGATGACATCGTAACGATCTCCAGCGATGGCGAAAAGCTCAGTATACAGGCAAGAAGAAAACCGGGCAGGAAAAAGCGTACTGCCGAGTAAAGAGATGCAGTAATATGTATTTGTTTTGGCAGTTCATGAATTCTGCACTAGCAATTACTTTATAAGTATTATATAATGGAAATCGTAAACAGGAACTGCAGCATAATAAAAAGTTAATGGTTTGATTTAAAAATCATAACAAAAAAACAATAAAATATTGATGTGATTAACCATAAAATCAGTATATAATGGAAGCAGTTTAATTATTAGGAGGAAATTGTTATGTCGGACAATGCAACATTGATTCGAAAAGAAGAAGATGGAACGATCAGTTTTGGAGACCACACATTGAAGGAAAAATCCAAGTATTCGGATTTTGAGTTTAATGGGGATTTGTATAAGGTTAAAACATTTTATGAGATGACGAAATTAGAGAAGAATGAGAAATTTGTATATGAATCTGTTCCGGGTACGACAGTAACAAACTTTTTCATGACAGATAAGTCGGTTGCCTTCTTTGTTACAGGTGTCGATGATGTGCAGATAACGCTTGAATTAGAAGAAAGCAAAGAGTACGAGATTTTTGTTGACAATATGAATGTCGGAAAGATGAAGACCAATCTTTCCGGTAAGCTGAACCTGAGCGTTGAGATGGGTTGCAATCAGAAGGTAGCGGTGAAAGCCGTGAAATGCGCATAAATATGGAGTCATAAGCAGCTATGCAAAAAACAAGAACAGTATTTTACTGTAAGGAATGCGGATATGAATCTGGAAAGTGGCTCGGACAATGTCCGGGCTGCCATTCCTGGGATGTATTTGTAGAAGAACCAAAACAAAAAAAGACGACAGGAAGCGCGAGACCGATAACCGTAAGAAATGAAGCGATTTCGCTTTCCATGGTAAGCGCGGAAGATGATGAACGAAAGATGACTGGAATCCAGGAATTCGACCGCGTGCTTGGCGGTGGGATTGTTATGGGTTCCTTAGTTTTAGTGGGAGGAGACCCGGGAATCGGAAAGTCAACGCTGCTTTTGCAGGTCTGCAAGGAATTATCCGGCAGGATGAAGGTTCTTTATGTCTCAGGAGAAGAGTCTCTAAAGCAGATCAAGATGAGAGCGGACAGACTCGGAAGCTTTGGCGATTCCCTGCTTGCCATATCTGAGACCTGCCTTGAAACGATAAACGAGCTGGCAGATCAGATCAGGCCGGATATCCTGGTCATTGATTCAATTCAGACCATGTATCGTGAAGAGGTCGCGTCCGCACCGGGAAGTGTATCACAGGTAAGAGAGTGCACCAGCCTGCTTCTTCATATGGCAAAACAAAAAGGAATCACGATATTTATCGTGGGTCATGTAACAAAGGAAGGTACAGTTGCCGGACCAAGGATGCTTGAACACATGGTAGATACAGTTCTGTATTTTGAAGGTGAAAACTCGGCTTCTTACAGGATCCTGCGTGCAGTCAAGAACCGCTTTGGCTCTACCAATGAGATTGGTGTGTTCGAAATGCAGAATACCGGACTGGCAGAAGTACAGAATCCGTCGGAGTATATGCTTCGTGGGAAACCGGAAGGCGAGCCTGGTTCTGTTGTTGCTGCCTCCATTGAGGGGACAAGGACCATACTGGTCGAGGTGCAGGCATTGATATGCAAGAGTAATTTTCAGATGCCAAGAAGAACTGCGGCAGGTACTGATTATAACCGCGTGAATCTTTTGATGGCAGTCATGGAAAAAAGACTTGGTGTAGAGCTGTCTTTTTGTGATGCTTACATCAATGTTGCCGGAGGAATGAAGATCAATGAACCGGCTTTGGATCTAGCCATAGTGCTTGCTATTCTGTCAGGGTACAGGAACATCCCGGTCGATGGCAGAATCATTGCCTTTGGAGAGATCGGGCTCACGGGTGAGGTGCGAGGGGTCAGCCAGGCAGAGCAGCGGATCACGGAAGCGGCTAAGCTTGGATATACAACATGCATTTTACCTTATGTTACTATGGAAAACATGAAAAACCCTGCAATCCGGCTGATCGGAATCAGGAATGTGAAGGAGTTAACGGCGATTATGAAAGAATAGGGGTAGAGCATGACAAGAGCAGCGAAACTTCAACGACGAATCATTACCATCGCAGCAGTTATTACAGCCTGTGCTTTTTTGGGAGCCTGTGGCAAAGCAGTTTCTTCAGATATGAATGAAAACAGCATTAAAGCATATGAACATGACCCTGTATGGGGAGAGATGTCAGGTGCAGGGAACAGTGAAGATATTGCTGTAATAACAACCACACCGGAAGAAGGTGCTGGAATAACCGGACAACCTGATGATGTATCTGCAGTACCGACACAATCGGTTCAGCAGGATGACGTCACAGCTTCGCTAGATGTACCTGAGAACAGTGTTTATCAGGAGGTGAATGACAAGGTCACGGTTGCGGTCACAACGTTGAATTTACGCTACGGCCCCTCGACAGAATATACAATTTATCGTAAATCATCCCAAGGAGAAGTATTCACCCGGATCGGCACGAGCGATAACGGCTGGGACAAGCTTCTGGGGGAAGGTATCACCTGCTATGCATTTGCAGCCTATATGAATGTATATACTGAAGATGAAACAAAGGATGATGGCAGTACAGCACCGGATGCAGAAGATCAGAGCGATGAGAACAGCCAGGATAATGCATCGGACGCTGCAGAAAACAATGATACAGTGCAAGGGGATGACTCGTTGGATACTGACAGTCAGACTTCGCAAGATGATCAGAACACTAGTGATCAGAACACACCTGCACCGACAGAAGATACAGAGAGTCAGGATCCTGATACATCATCAGGGACAGATTCGGGCAGTCTTTCTGCCATGACTATTGTTTCCATGACCGATCCGCTGTACAGTTACACTCAGATGACAGCCGATCTGACCCAGATGGCACTTACTTATCCTGACTGGATGCGGCTCAATTCACTCGGAACAACAGAAGATGGCAGGAATATCTATGATGCGGTGATAGGAAACAGGTCTGCAAAACAGTCTATCCTTGTTGTTGCAGGCATTGAGGGCTGCAATTATACCACGACACAGCTCGTTATGAAACAGATTGAATATTATGTGACTGCTTATGAAGATGCCAAATATGACGGAACATCAGTCAAAAGCCTCCTGGATACAACGATGATCCATGTAATCCCTTCTTTGAATCCGGATGGTATGTCGGTCAGCCAGTATGGGCTGGATGGTATCCAGTCAGTGGATAACAGCGGCAATGTTTCCTCATGGTATTCAACAGCTTTCAATAACAATACAACAGCTCTTGTTTTTTCTGATTATCTGAAATACTGGACTGGCAATATCAATGGTGTTGATATTGACAAAAACTTTTCATACGGATGGGAAGGGTGTATCAGTTCAGGTACACCATTGAATACAGGCTATAAGGGAGAAGCTCCTGAATCGGAGGCTGAAACGCGGGCAATAGCGGAATTGATCCGTGTTACCTGTCCAGAAGCTGTGCTTTGTTATCAGGGAAACAGCAAGCAGATTACCTGGGATTACGGACAGACAGGAGAGCTTAGAAAGCTGAGCAATGCTGCGGTAACAGCTGTACAGAGCGAGACTGGTTACGCTATAATAAACTACGAAGAAGGAACCCTGCAGGGAGGAAGCCTTGCTGACTGGACTGTTTTAAGTCAGGGAATTCCGACTGTGACCATAGCTGCAGGAACCTGTGCTGCTCCTTTAGACAGCAGCATACTGGAGAATCTGTGGCAGGCTAATAAGGATGTTATTGCTTCTATACTGAACCTATTCAGATGAATTAATTAAACACATGATGCGCTGACAAATGCGCATGGACAGGAATCGTATATATGAAATTACAACTACATGGAATTATACATAACAGGAAATTCAAGATCGGTGTACTGGTTGCTGCAGTTATCCTTCTGATTCTTCTTGGTACAGGCTTCGCTTTGCTTGTTAAGGTGAAAGGAAATATAAGGTATCTGTACAACTTTGTCGTGAAGACACAGGGAAGCCTGCAGGTCGAATACAATGAAGATGCTATGGAGGGTGCTGACAGTAATGCAGCATATGCTACAGATGCTACAGACCCGGATAATTATCTGATTGATACTGCCCTGATGGTCAATGGAGAAGAGCAGTCTTCTTACGAAAGAAAGGAACCAATCAACTTTCTTTCTTCCTGGTTAAAAGATTTTACAGATTTAAAAGGAATCATAACATTCAGAGGAAACTATGCAAGAAATATGAAAGCGTATGGAGAAATCCATCTGACAAGTGCTGCATTTTCAAGTGATTACTGGTCCGTGAATACTGGAAAGGCACTGAAGAGCGACGGCGTGAATTATTGGTCTGGTAATGGCTGGACTGGACAGCCTTTGATAGTTCAGTGGGATGACGACACAAAACAACTGATGAATCTATATGATTCGGCAAAGGAAAAAGAAGGGCTGACAGAGGTCATTTATCCAGGTATGGATGGACAGATCCACTTTCTTGATCTCGAGACCGGTGAACCGACCAGGGATCCGATAATTGTCGGTATGACCTTTAAGGGAACGGCATCTATATATCCGTCAGGAATACCAATGCTGATCTGCGGGTCAGGAGACTCACAGCCGGGAATGTATGGAGAGCAGGTCAGTGCCAGAATTTTTATCTATAGTCTGATTGATGGGAGCAAATTATATGAACTCGGTGCGAATGATGATTTTGCACCAAGGATCTGGCATGCCTATGACAGTTCAGCCATCATCAGTCCGGATACGGATACGCTCATTTACCCGGGCGAGAATGGCGTTATCTATACCTTGAAGCTGAATACAAGTTATAACAAAGTAACCGGTGCACTTTCCGTAAATCCGGGAGAACTTGTTGAATTTACATATTATCCGAAAACAGCTCTGGAAAGGATCTATGAAGGCGAAGGCGGATATGGAAGTGAGTCCAGTGCAGATGTATATGGAAATTATCTGTATTTCGGAGATAACGGCGGCATGTTTTCCTGCCTTGACCTGAACACCATGAAAATAGTCTGGGTGCAGGATGTGCTGGAAGATGTGAACTCCAGTCCTATTTTCGAGGAAGACGAAGACGGCAACAAGTATGTATATGTGGCAACGACCCTGAAATATCATACAGATGAGCATCACCTTGGAGAAGCCTGTATTTATAAGCTGAATGCCATGAGCGGTGAGATCATATGGAAAAAACCATATGAAGTACATACGGTGCTTGGCTTGGCGGGCGGAATCCTCGCAACAGGCTGTCTGGGAGAAGGAGCGATTGGTGATTATATCATATATGCTGTATCAAAAGTTCCATCAGTTGACAGCGCTTATATAGTAGCGCTCAATAAGTACAGCGGCGAAGAAGCATGGAGAGTAGAGCTTGACTGTGATGTATGGAGCTCTGCAGTGCCTGTATATGATGAAGACGGATCTGTTTATCTGATTCAATGCTGTAATAATGGCGATATTCTGCTGATGAATGCTTTTACAGGAACCATTCTTGATAAAGTCAATTTTGGTACGGTAATTGAAGCGACACCAGCTGTTTTTGGGAATCGCCTGGTCGTTGGACTGCGAAGCGAGAAGATTATCGGTGTTGAATTTGAATGATGCTGTGCCGGCGTACAGGAAGGGGATAAGGAGTACGATATGATAACATGGAAAAAGAAATTGCTGGCAGTAGGCATATGCACTGTGCTGCTTCTTCTGTTTGCGGGGTTCCATCTGTTTTATGAAGGAGGTAAAGAATACGAAGCAGTCAGCACGGTTAAAGATATGGAAGGTAAAGCACTGGGAGGTGTTGTTGCGAAGATGCCGGATGCCAGTGCCAAGATTTTTTTTGAAAGTCTGATGGGAGTAAAACTGCAAAAGTACCGGTCCTACAAGACGCAGGACAGTGCTTTGACCGCGCTTTACAATCATGAGATTCAGGCTATATGGGCTGCGGATGTAACGGGAGAGTATCTGGCAAAAACAAACAGTAATCTTTCTGTATTAACATTTCAGAATACGGATGAAACAAGGTTATCCTTTGGCTTTGCACTCAGAGAAGATGAAACCGCCCTGCGTGACAAGCTGAATGCAGCACTTGCCATGCTTCAGGAAAATGGTACACTGGATGCTCTCATAGCAGTAAATATACAGGCAGATGATTTTTCAGACTTACTGACAGTAGACGAGATGAGAACACAGACAAAGGAATTTAAGAAGAGTGCCCAAAGTACGCTTTATGTAGGCGTCACAGGTTCAGTACCGCCTATAGATCTTCTGAACGAAGACGGTGAACCGTACGGATTCAGTGTAGCGCTGATGGATGAAATCGGTATTACACTCGGAAGAAAGATCAGATTCATTGTTCTGGATAACGAAACGGTGTTTACTGAACTGATGTCAGGAAGAATTGATATGGTTTTCTGCTATGGAACCAGTAAGAACCATTCAACCACTGAACCTGATTATTTAATGACAGACGGATACTATCCCATGACAGAGTATGTTATGGTTGTTTCAGAAGAATAGGGGGAGAAACAAATGATAAGCAACTTATTTGAGGCAGTCAAAGCGAACCTCATTTCTGGCGGAGCATACTCACTGATCATAAAGGCTATGATCGTAACAATAGTGATTGCGCTGATCGCATGGATCACAGCAGGAATTTTTGGCGCTGTCTGCAGCTACTATATGTGTTATAAAAAAAGAGCGGTATCTCTGATTGCCGAGATGCTGTGTTTTCTGTTCAGGAGCACACCCGCTCTGCTCATGCTGCTTCTTTTCTATTATGTTTTCATGGGTTCGAGCCACATAAGCACTGTAATCATTGCAGGACTTGCGATTGGTTTTTATGGCGCCGGCCATCTTGCAGAAATTCTGACCAAAGCAATAAAAGAAGTTGTGATCAGAAATGACAGTGACCTGGAGCACAGACTGAAAAGTGTCTATTTTACAGTTGCACTGCCACAGGCTATGGAAGAAGCTATTTTTCCGGTAAAAAGACTGATAATAATTATTCTGCAATGGACAACTGTGGTCGGATATATCTCTGTCAACGACCTGACTGAGGTCATGATGCAGATCGGACAGCGAACCATGTATCCATTTTTTGCAATTTCGGTTTGTATCCTTTTTCATATTGTATTGGTTATTCTGATTGAAGCGTTATATAATTTTATATCAAAGGCAAGCAGAAAAATAAAAATGGAACATGATATTGATATCTGAATGAATAGAGAAGGAAGTGAAGAGTATGGAAAATGGAGAACTGCAATATCACATTAATTGTAAAAAGGGAGACATAGGCAGGTATTGTATTCTGCCCGGTGATCCTGGAAGATGCGAAAAGATAGCCAGATACTTTGATGACCCGGTGTTTATTATGAGTAATCGAGAATATACAACATACACAGGGCGGCTGCTCGGCGAAAAAGTTACGGTTACTTCAACAGGGATCGGCGGACCCTCTGCATCGATAGCTATGGAGGAGCTGGCTAATCTGGGGGCAGAGACATTCATTCGCATCGGAACCTGCGGAGGCATTGATCTGTCTGTAAAGAGCGGAGACTGTGTGATTGCTACAGGAGCTGTCAGAAATGAAGGTACGAGCCTGGAATATGCACCGATAGAATATCCTGCTGTTCCCTCCTATGATGTTCTTTCTGCATTGGTCGAGGGAGCGAAGATACAAAATTGTAACTGGCATGCAGGTGTCGTACAGTGCAAGGATTCCTTCTATGGACAGCACGACCCGAAGCGCATGCCGGTATCTTATGAGCTTCTTAATAAATGGGAGGCATGGAAAAGACTTGGTGTACTTGCTAGTGAAATGGAATCTGCAGCACTTTTCACAGTAGCTGCAGCAAGAAAAGTTCGATGCGGATCTGTTTTTCATGTAGTCTGGAATCAGGAACGACATAATCTGAATATGATCGATGAAGAAACACATGATACGGATCAGGCAATCAGGGTTGCTGTTGAAGCAATGAAGTTATTGATTGCAAAGGATAAACAGAATTGATATACTAACAATATAAGACAGAATTGTCTTTGCGTATATTATAAAGGGAGGGCACTCATTATGATTTGTAATAATTGTAAAAACGAGATTCCAAACGATTCAAAATTCTGTGAGGTATGTGGCACACCAGTAAACAGCCCGCAGCCTCAGCCGGCACCTTCGCCTCAGTATCAGCAGGTACCGCCGCCGGCAGCACCTGTTTACAGACCACAGCCGGGACCACAGCAGGGGCCGCAGTATCAGCAGGGCTATAATCAGGGTTATCAGCAGGGACCGCAGTATCAGCAGGGTCAGCAGTACCAGCAGCAGAGACCTCAGTACCAGCCAGGGTACAATCAAGCTATGAATGCTGGGAACCCACCTCCGCTTACAGTGGGACAGTATATTCTTATGTGGCTGATCATGTGCATTCCGCTCGTCAATATTATTATGCTTTTCGTATGGGCATTCAGCTCTACAGAGAACGCAAACAAGAAGAATTATGCAAAAGCGATTTTATTAATGATGCTGATCATGATCGGCGTTTATATTGTTATTGCTATTATTGCATTTGCCATTGGCGGAAGTATATTCTCAGGGTTAACTGATTCCTTTGGTTCTTATGGATCCTTCTAAAAGCTGATGATATAGCAGGACAACTGTGATATCTGAGATGAATCTTTGCATACAAAATAAGAAGCATGCCTGTCAATAAGGTATGCTTCTTTATATTTCAGGGTCTTAAGTTTTTTAATAGAGATGCTTCTAAAGGAATATAATAAGAAGGAATAACAGCATGGGAGTCGCGGAATATGATCTCTGCAAAACACTGACAAACGAACTGATAGGTTTCTTTTGTATACTGCACCTGCAGCAGAGTAGCTATCTGATCAAAGACAATAGGAGGAACAGCAGTGCCCCACATTGACTCTGTGTCTGAAAAATACTGGCGTTTTTCAAGACAGGAGGGAGTAATATTATAAACGGTTCCGGATTTTTGATTGGTACACAATATGCTGATCAGATGGTCATCGGTCTTTATACATGTAAGAATGCAGTTCTTTTTCTGACTGTTCATGTCCTCACTGCTATCTAGTATAATAAACGGATAGGATCCGGGAAGATTGATCGCCGGAATAACTGAGTCGAATCTGAGCTTCTGTTTTTCACTGGATTGCAGCAGAAAAATCAGCTTATCTATATTCTCCTGATCCAGAACATCTGCAGTAACATTTTCTTTTTTATTCTGTAAGAAGGCTAATAACGTATCTATTTCACTTTGGGATAATAATATTTTGTTCTGTTCCATAATATCCGCCTTTCTTTTTTCGAATTTGAGCAACATATATCATATGAAATATACACGATAATGTTACGAGAGATAGCATAGTTCATTATAACATATTTAATAAAATATAGTCAATAAATCCTGTCGGGAAGTGAAATTCGATAAAAAAAAGCTCCGAAAGCATATGCTTTGGAGCTAACAGGGGATGAGAGAATCGAACTCCCGCTAAAAGTTTTGGAGACTTCTGTCATGCCATTTGACCAATCCCCTAGGGATGTGAACTACGCTTAACTATCTTACAATAGAGTGTTTAAATTGTCAATGATTTTTTGCAAAATTCATACAATAAAAAGTCTGTAGAACAAACAATTCGCTGCTCTGAGGATTTATAGAAAAGGTGAATAATAATGGCAAATACAGCTGCAAATACAGCTACAAAGACAGATACTGACGTACCAGTACACGCGTAAGATGCACATCATCAGAGGTGCATTCTTCCCTGCTGTATCGGGCTTTGTTATAAAGTGAGGCAAGCATTTTATCCAGTTCGGATCTGATCAGCGAGTGTGATTCTTCTTCATATTGCAGCAGCTCATAAGCTGTTTTATATTTGGGAATATCGTCTTTATGACGGGTCTGGACAGCCTGCATGAAGATATAACGTATTTTTTCTGATTTGGTCCTGAAGACAGAAAAATGCCTGTGCTTTATAGAAGCGTCAAAATCCTTGTGAATGATATGCTCTCTTTTGTCAAATGGAGAAAGGAATGCAGAGGTATCGCGCGAATCCTGATTCCTTCCATAATAGTATCGGTAAAAAAGCAGGAGCAGATAAACTAACAGAGAAACAACAGCAGCAATAATAAAGATAACACCGGCTGCAATAAAAATCTTCTCAAGCACCAGCATCAATGGAGAAGTTTCAGGATTCTGCGTACTAAAAAAATCCATTGCAGATGAGTCGGCTGCCTGTTCGGCAGTTTCATCCGCTGCTTCTGGTACAGCCTCATTTGAAAAAAGACCAAAAAATGCACGCAGCAGAAAAAGCAGCGTACTTCCAACCGCTGTGAGCACAGACTTCATAGGAAATAGCAGAAATAAAAGCATAACGGCAAAACATAAAAAAAGAAATAAACCGATCAGCAGGTGATTGGAGGACAGGATCTGTTTATAAGGAATGCCCGTAATATCACTGTTGTTTCTCATATACTGCGTCAAATGTATCATGTAATGATTCACAAGAAAAATCAATATGCCGGTAAAAAATAATATGAACATACGATTTGTCAGGATTGTCAGAGACTGGCTGTAAATAAAGATCATGGATACCAGAGGAAACAAAAGGGTGACAAAAGAGGTATTCTTCTTTTGTTCTTCTGCCATATGCAGACTGGTCACGAAATTTTGGACCATTATAACAATAAGGAATAAAATACAGGCCAGCAAGAGTATAACAGGTTTATGCCAGACAGGCAGAAGAACAGCAGCCGACAGGCAAAAAAGCAGAGGAATATAGAAATACAGTTTTCTGATGTACCGGTTGATCAAAAAAGTTAAGAATGGGACAGGCAGAAGAAAATAAACATAATAAGTATAAGATAAGTTGCCTGTAAAATAGTAGATTGCCGGCATCATAAGAAATGCTGCGGCCAGGAACTGCAGAATTCTTTTATTTGTTTCTATAATAAAAGCATATTTTGTGATTTTCATGAATTCTCCCTCTATATTATGCCTGTATGAAGTTATGCCTGTATGAAGTTATGCTTGTATGAAGTTATGCCTGTATGGAGTTATACCTGTATGAATCGGGTTGCAAAATGCCTGAATTTGCTGAAACTATGAAATGACCTGCCATGGAATGATATGTTCATGAATAGCAGGCATAGCTTCTGCTTGTACATCCCTGGAATAGGGAACGACCCAGTGAAATCCTTTTCCTGCTGCAGCCATTTCACGCATTACGTCATAGAGGTCCTGCCGCTGATAACAAGAAATCAGCAAACAATATTCCTGTGATGAGGCCTGAAGCATCTCTTTTGAGAAAAGCTGAACAAAAGAAGGTGCAGGCTGGGTCAGATCGATCCTGGCCAGAACCTCGCGTATCGATTCAATATGACTTAGACCGGATCCTTCTGTGAGCTTTGAAGTCTTCTTTGTCGTGATATCGATTCCGTTCGCAGTGATCGAAACAGGGAGTCCCTGACGAATCAGGGCAGCGGCAAAGGCAGAGGCGAGACAGATACTTTCTTCCATAATATCATTGTGCAGCAGCAGAGAAATCCTCTCGAGATTCAGATAAATATGAACCTGTATCGAAGAAGTATAATCATGTGAGTTTACCATGAGCTCACCTGATTTTGCGGAAGCCTTCCAGTTAATCGTGTTCATGGTATCAAAAGGCTGATATTCACGGATAGCACGAAATTCGAAAGGATCTTCATTGATCAGACGCCTGGTAAGTATGGTGCCGAACATCCTGCGAAATGCAGGCTCAAAGCGCTCAACAGTCACTTCTTTTGGATAAACGTAAAGAAAATGTCTGGAATCGAAGGAGGATATAAGCTCTGATGTCAGGAATAAGTTGCTGCATACAATGGTGAGATCAGTAAATGAATAATACCCCCTTTTGGAGCAGTTGAACTGCAGGCTTCGTTCCAGCTTTTGATACATCATGACAGATAACAGATCGGACCGGTAATAATGATCGGTCACCTGTGAGTTCTGATTATCTTCAAAAAGCAAAGCGCTCGATGTCCTAAACTTCACTTTGATGGCAGGCAGGGGAAGTATTTTCCTGTTGATAACAGTGATGATGATGTTCTTGTCATCACCTTCAAATGCCGAATGCGAGGATAGCTTCAGATGTATGGCAAGGCCCCTGTCCCAGTATTTTTTGTATAAAATGTTCTGAAGCAGATAGAAAAGAACAGCACCCAGCAGAACTGAAAGGAAAATCATCCTTTACCCCCCCAATCCTCAGTGGGAACAGGAACCTGTGCAAGGATTGCGTCAATGATCTCACGTGAGGAGGCTGTTTTATTATAGGAAGTACGGAGCATGATACGATGTGCAAGACAGTAGGGAGCAAGTTTCTTTACAATATCAGGCGTGACATAATCAGCTCCGCATACAGCTGCATATGCCTGTACTGCTTTCATGAATGCAATGCTTCCTCTTGGGCTGATTCCCAGTGTAATGTCTTGCGAGTTACGGGTCTGGCTGATGATGGCGATCAGATATTCTTTCACTGCCGGATGGACAAAGACCTCTGTTATGTGCTGCTGCATGGAGATGAGCTCTTTTGCAGAACAGACACTGTTCAGCAGGGTATAAGGGTTCTGTGCTGCAAATCTGTTCAGTATCTGCAGTTCCTCTGCCGGATTCGGATATCCCATGGAGATCTGCATTAAAAAACGATCGAGCTGTGCTTCCGGAAGCGGGTAGGTTCCGGCAGTTTCTACAGGGTTTTGCGTTGCTATTACAAAGAAAGGCAGATGTAGAGACCGTGTTTCGCCATCTACGGTAATCTGCTTTTCTTCCATACATTCCAAAAGACTTGACTGCGTTCTTGGCGTTGCCCGGTTTATTTCGTCGGCAAGCAGGATATTGGTAAAGACGGGACCGCTGCGAAAGGTGAACTCTCCTGCCTTTTGATTATAATAACTCAGGCCTGTAATATCGGACGGCAGGAGATCCGGAGTGAACTGAATACGTTTGAAATCAGCATCGACAGAGCGGGCGAGCGACTTCGCGAGCATTGTTTTTCCGGTTCCGGGAACATCTTCGAGAAGTACATGCCCTCCGACAAGGATGGCGGTCAGCAGAAGGTCGATGATATCTGACTTCCCGACAATAACTGTTTCTATATTTTTCTTAATACGGTCAGCGGTTTCTTTTACAAGTGATGTGTTCATATACATATATCCTCCTGAGTTTGTCTCTTCATCTCAGTGTACCAAAGCGGAAAGCCGATTGCAATACGATGCAGAAAAATGGGAATAATTTCACATTTTTCCGTGGAAGCACGCATATTCACTGAAAAGTTTATAAAAATATTAGTTGAAAAACAAAGCCTTTCTATGTATACTTGAAATGCACTTGTTAAAAATGGGGATATCGGTAAAAGTAAGATATGCCTGTATTGAAAGGAAGCAGATGTTTCAAATAACAAAAAAAGATAATAACGCCAAAAGAGGAACCTTTACGACGGTGCATGGCACGATACAGACACCGGTTTTTATGAATGTCGGTACGACAGCTGCTATCAAGGGTGCTGTTTCAACAATGGATCTGAAGGAGATAAAAACGCAGGTCGAACTGTCGAATACCTATCATCTGCATGTCAGACCGGGTGACGAAGTCGTGAAGAAACTGGGCGGATTACATAAGTTCATGGTCTGGGACAGACCCATTCTGACAGATTCCGGCGGCTTTCAGGTATTCTCCTTATCAGGTCTGCGCAAGATCAAGGAAGAGGGTGTGTATTTTCAGTCACATATTGACGGAAGAAAGATCTTTATGGGACCAGAGGAAAGCATGCAGATTCAGTCTAATCTTGCTTCTACCATTGCCATGGCATTCGATGAATGTCCGCCGCATCCGGCTACAAGACAGTATATGCAGGATTCTGTTGACAGAACCACAAGATGGCTTCTTCGCTGCAAAGATAAAATGAAGGAATTAAATACGCTGGATGACACCATAAATAAAAGTCAGATGCTGTTTGGTATAAATCAAGGAGGAACCTTCGAAGATATCCGCATTGAACATGCGAAAAGGATCTCAGAGCTTGAACTTGACGGATATGCACTGGGTGGACTGGCAGTGGGAGAATCACATTCTGAGATGTACCGTATCATTGAAGAAACGGTTCCATACCTTCCAAAGGATAAACCGGTATACCTGATGGGCGTCGGGACGCCTAGTAACATTCTGGAAGCCGTTGATCGCGGAGTGGATTTTTTTGACTGTGTATATCCGACAAGAAACGGAAGACATGGACATGCCTATACAGATCATGGTAAAATGAATCTGCTGAATGCAAAATATGAGCTTGATGACCGCCCGATAGAAGAAGGCTGCGGATGTCCTGCCTGCAGGAACTACAGTAGAGCGTACATCAGGCATCTGCTGAAAGCAAAGGAGATGCTTGGACTTCGTCTTATGGTGCTTCACAATCTTTATTTTTATAATCATATGATGGAAGAAATTCGTGAAGCCATAGAACAGGGCAGATATCAGAGCTATAAAGCAGCAAAGCTGAACGGTTTTGAGGCTGGTGAATAAAGAAAAATAAAAATTAAATTAAAAATTATATTTAGGAGGATAAACATGAGTCATTTA
>QKDK01000282.1 GCA_003252135.1 Clostridia bacterium | reverse complement strand
AATATAAAAGCACTTATGATCATAACTTATAAATTGAGCAATTTATCTTCTGAGCAGTTCATTTATATTAATACTTTTTATCAGAGTATTTTTGTATTGGCTGTTATAAACTTATGTATAAAATAAGGACATTCAATTTGATTGTTGAATGTCCTTTTTTATAACTTAAGTTAAAAGATTGCGCCAGAGGTGTTTTATTCTTTCACGGCACCCACATTAACACCATGAACAAAATACTTCTGCAAGAAAGGATAGATGATCATAAATGGGATAATGGCAACCATGATTGCTGCACTTTGTAAAGTGTTTTCTGAAATCATGTTACTGTTTGGCATATCGCTGCTGAAAATCATATCGCGCAGCTTCATTTGAAAATTATACAGATTACTGTTACTGATATAAAGCTTAAAATTCGTATAATCATTCCAGAAAGCTACTGCAAACATTAATCCGATAGAAGCAAGTGCTGCTTTAGATAACGGAAGTACAATTCGGGTAAAGGTTCGAATTGGAGAACAACCGTCAATCGATGCGGCCTCAAATAAACTTTTAGGTATTCCTTCAAAGAAATTCCTCATTAGCACCAGATTATATACATTGATACTGGCAGGCAGCAATACGGCCCAAAGACTGTTTATTAACCCGAGATCCTGAAGAACAAGGTAGAGAGGAATCATACCACCCTGAAATATCAATGTGAAAAGCAGTAGCCATGCAAGAAAATTACGACCCGGCATATCATATTGAATTAATACATAAGCACCAAGTGTCGATAGAGCAAGACCAATGAAAGTACCGGCAAGTGTTACTCGTATTGAAACAAGAAACGGTCTGCTCAATGCTGGATTTGTTATAAATGTCTTATATCCTTCCAGCGAAAAGTTTTCAGGCCACATCTTCATACCATAGCCGGCAAGACTGTCAAGCGAGTCGACAAGAACCTTCCATAATGGAACGAAGATGAAACCGCAGATTAGTATAAAAATCATAGTATTGACTATGGAGAACACTTTATATCTTTCACGGTCAGAATATGAAGTAAAAGGTATCAGTGCACCACCCACAGAAAAGCCAATTGCAACAAAATAATAAAGAGAAAAACTTATCCCTGTATTCGAAGCTCCTTTTCCAATCATAAGTCCTGTGCATAGTAAGAGAAAAGACGCTGCTATAGCTAATATTCGTCTTATTCTGAAGTTCTTTTTAACAGCAGCAAGATAAATGAAAACAATCATACATGCTATGGAGAGAAGGTAACTGGCTGCTGCAAGGATAAGAAGGGGCTTATTCAATGTATATCCATCGCTGGTGATACCAAGTGAATTCATAAAGGCAGCTGTGTCGAACAATTTGCCAAGATTCATTAGTCCGGTGAGGCCTAAAACCTGCGTCAAACCAGACGATGCAGTCTTGTCACCACTTACCTGTAAAATTGGCATACATAAGGTAATAAATAGCGTAATGGAGGATATACCCGCATTCATGCAGTTTGATTTTATACCATAGGATTGTTTTGTATTTTTATTTCTGTCGTTATAGGATGAATAGCATAAAGCCAATGACGCGATGACAGAAATGAAAAAGTAAAAGCTGAATGTCGAAGAAATTGCAGTCACTGATTTTGTCTGACGTTTAAAGTAATCCAGAAAAACTGCTTCCTGCTGTTCAACAGGGATTATTTCCTTTAGTGTTGAAAATATTGTATAGTTGGCAGATTTCTTCTGACTGTCGCTGGCGGAATAATCAATTGATTCGGTCAGCTCGATCAGATCATTCAGCTTACTTTTGATTTCATCGATATCTTCGCCATTGATAAACACAGAATCAGCGTCCGCAGAGAGCTCCTCAAGACCCTTAGTCCAGCTGTTAGGGCTGCCAGCCTTGCTTTTTACAACAAGCTTGAATTCCGGATATACATGGTAAAAATTGTTTCCTGTTTTTGCTATGCTTGTCAGTGTCGTATTATACAGCATACCAGAAAATACTAACGTTATAAGTATACCGACTGACATAATAAGACGCAGAGAAGGATTGCTTTTACGAATTGTCAAGATAATCAATAGAATAACACTTAAAAATACTAGTACAAGCAAAAAGCAGGAAATGAAAAAGGGTAATAGAAATGCAATGCCAACACCTTCTGTAACTGTAGTAAAACCGAACAGAATTTTAAAAATATTAACTATATTAAAGGAATGTTCACTGTCTATACTTATAAACCCGCTCCCGGTACTGATAGGAAGAAAGAAAGCAATCAGGATAAGCAAAGCGAATATCAGGGTCATGATTTGCTCTTTCTCTATTTTTCTGTTTTGAATCACGTTTTGTATCCTCCTTTCTATACAATACCTCTGCCACGGATTTTTTTACTGATCTGATTACAGATCAATACTAGAATGCATCCTACAAGTGACTTGAAAAGACCGACAGCAGTCGAAAACCCAAAATCAGGTGAAGATCCGAAGGTAATATCATATGTATAAGTCTGTAATACCTGTGCGGTTTCAGTTACATTATCATTTATCAAAACGAATACTGATTCAAACAGGTTCATAATTTTCGCAAGATTAAGAATTAAAACTGTTATGATTGTATTTGATAGTCCGGGTAATGTTATGTATTTCATACAGGACATTCGATTCGCACCATCAATTCGTGCTGCTTCATACAGCTCTGGATTGATTCCTGAAAGAGTTGCAAGAAAAAGTATGGTGCCCCAGCCTGTATCCTTCCAGATATTTGATATATAATATGCAGCACGCCAGGTTTCTTTTTTTCCAAGAAAATAAATTTGTTCTCCATCTTCAATAATACCTAATTTTAAAAGAAGTGTATTAACAAGACCTTGGTCTGAAACTGACAAAATCAAGGCAAATATTGAAGCAGTAACAACCCATGACATGAAATGCGGAAGATAGATCAATGTCTGAGTGATTTTTTTAAAGTGAATATTGACCATTTCATTTAAAAGTAATGATATTAAAACTGCCATACCTGTATTTAATAATAATTTTGATATGCTCAGCTCCAGGGTATTGGTAAATGAATTCCAGAAAGCAGGGGTAGTGACAAGACGTTCAAAATTTGCAAGACCTACCCAGTGAATATCGATAGATGACTTATATGAATAAAAAGCATATCTTATTCCCAGTATCGGAAGATAATTAAAAAGAATAAGGAAAATCAATACCGGAACAAACATCACATAAAACCAGCGATAGGTCTTAATTCTGGTCCATAAAGGCTTGGCGCTGACCGGAGCAGTTTTCTTTTTACTGTATCCCATTGGTGAACTCCTTTTTAAAGATGGAGCTGCTTGGCCAAAACTGTCAAAGCAGCTCCATATAGAATAATACGAAAAATTACATTAGTTATTCAGTGAATCAAGAATCATCTGGATCTTATCGCCATAAGTTGCAGTATATTCTGCCATAGCATCATCAATGGATTTTTCACCAGTAACAACGTTATTAACAAGCTGGATACGGAAGCTCATAATTTCGCTCTGATACTGATTCATTACTTCATTGGAAACAATGACAGGTGCCATAGTGGAGTTGGCATCGAAGATCTCGGCAGATGCCTTTGCTCTGTCATCAATAGAGAAACCAACAGATTCATCAATGAAAGATGCAATCGAAAGAATACGGTCGATATGATTCTTGGTATAGAAGCCTGCCTGAGTTTCAAGATTTACAAGACCATGGAATTCACCTTCAGCAAACGTGGTTGTTTTTTCGTTTTCTGTTCCAGGATTTGTCACATAATCCCCGCCTTCTGTTGACCAGTGAACTCCTTCAACGCCATAGGTCCAGAGCATCTGTCCGGCTGCTCCGTCGAGCATTGTTTCAAAGAAGAGATCAAATACAGTATCAGGATTTTCACAGGCAGATGTAATGCCCCAGACAGTTGGCTGTCTTTCAATATATTTACCGACTTCAGCGATCGGAGGAAGAGCTACAAGTGTAGAATCAAGACCTTTACCTTCAAGGTTGGTTGCTAAAGTGTAAGCCCAGGTACCTGCCCAGTAGGTGAATACACCACAGGTATAACCCTCAAAGAATTTATTACGGCAATCTTTTGTGCCGTTGGTGATACATTCAGGATCAAGCCATCCTTCATCATACGCTTCAGTTAAACGATCAAGTGCCGCATACATTGCATCTTCAGTAAATCCATCGACCCATGTACCGTCAGCAGTCTGACGAAAATCAGGATATGCATCCTGGAAGAACTCAGGCAGATAATTGATATAAGGTGCTTCAGCGTTGACAATACCTGCTGAGGTCACCGCATAAGTACCATATTTCTCACTGAATGCTGCAAGCATATTCGTATATTCATCATAAGTAGTAGGAGCAGTGAGACCGCAGGCATCAAGCCATTCCTGCTTAACATATGTGATACATCCGTTACCTCTTGTGGGAGCAATTCCATAAAGAGAGCCGTCAATATAAAGAGCATCAATAATACTTTGACTTGTGATTCTTCCAGATGCTTTTACATCTGAGCTTTCATAATCTGCAGAAATATCTTTCAGAACACCGCTGTTTGCATAGCTTGCATAGTATGCTGCGCCGAGAAGAACAACATCCGGCCAGGTTGATTTATCACCTGCGAATGTCTGACTTACACTGTCATAATAACTGGAGTGGTCAGGCTGAATGATTTCGAGATCCACAGGATATCCGGCTCTTTCGCTGATAACAGCCTCCAGTGCTGTTTCAAAGGCATCTCGTCCATTTGCTTCTGTAAACACTGTTCCGTCAAACATGACCTTGATCGTTTTTACTTCTGCTGTATCGGAAGTGCTGTCGGGAGCAGATGTGGCTTCAGGAGCAGATGTAGCGTCAGGAGCGGATGTGGCTTCAGGAGCAGATGTAGCTGTTGGATCAGCCGTACTGTTTCCTGTACTGTTGTTTCCGCAGGCTGCAAATGTTCCTGCCATAAGGACAAGTACTAATGCAG
>QKDK01000092.1 GCA_003252135.1 Clostridia bacterium | reverse complement strand
AGCTTCGCTGATTAATGTAGTGGTTAACCAGCCATAATCATTTGCATTGCTTTTCAAGATACCTTTTGAAAGGTTTATTAAGTTTACCCTTCAATAAAGTTGAAATAATTTCAAAAATCTATTGACTTCTAATAGTTAGTCTCCGCTCCTGCGCATATTTTTCGCACATATCCTCCTGTGTTTTTTCGTCTGGTTCATTTACCCTTATTTTACTGCTGTTTACATCATATCTGAACCTGACAAATTCCTCAAGTTTTTCCATTGCTTTTTTGAACATTTCTAATATACTTAAGTTATGTTACTTAATACTTTATTATTTTAGTTTTATCTAAAGGAGAAGAACAATGGAGAAAAATCAACGAGCATTGACACCGCCAATGGGATGGAACAGCTGGGATTGCTACGGCGCCTCGGTCACTGAAGAGGAACTGCTTGGTAATGCCGAATACATGGCAAAGAATCTGAAACAGTTCGGCTGGGAATATATTGTCTGTGACATTCAATGGTATGAACCGACAGCAGAATCGACAGATTATCATAAATTCACACCGTTAGTCATGGATGAATATTCAAGACTGCTTCCTGCAGTCAACCGCTTTCCGTCAGCGGAAGGCGGCAGAGGATTTGGTCCCATTGCCGATAAAGTCCATGCACTCGGACTGAAATTCGGAATTCATATCATGCGCGGCATTCCAAGACAGGCCGCACACCAGAACACCAGAATTCTCGGAACTACTGCAACAGCCAGAGAAATCGCACATCCTTACTCCATCTGTTCCTGGAACACTGATATGTATGGTGTTGACGCTGCTGTTCCCGGTGCTCAGGAATATTATAACTCATTATTCGAGCTGTATGCTTCCTGGAAGATCGATTTTGTAAAGGTAGATGATATCTGTGTCACAGAATTTAAACCGCATGATCCATACTCCGCAAAATCTGAAATAGAAATGATTGCTAGCGCAATTGAAAAATGCGGCCGTGATATCGTACTCAGTCTGTCACCGGGTCCGGCTGTTCTCGAGCAGGCAGAGCACCTGCGCACCTATGCCAATATGTGGCGCATGACAGGAGATCTCTGGGACAACTGGCCGTCACTAAAAGCAATGTTCGACCGCTGCAGAAAATGGGCCCCCTATGTATCAGAAGGCTGCTGGCCGGACTGTGATATGCTGCCGCTAGGTCACATCGCTATTCGCTACGGAGACAAGGCGACTGCGAACCGCATGACATACCTGACAAAAGATGAACAAAGAACCATGATGACACTCTGGGCAATCTTTCGCTCTCCTCTGATGATGGGCGGCGAGATGCGTGATAATGATGCCTATACCCTTTCTCTTCTGACCAATGAAGAAGTCCTCGCCGTACACAGAAATTCTCATGGAGCAAAAGAAGCTGCCGCTTCCGGCGACCTAATCATCTGGGAATCAAAGGATGACGCAGGAAACACCTATCTGGCTGCATTTAATACCGGTGATGTCAAAATGATGTTTGCTCATGCAGCATATGGAGTATTCAAGGGAAAGAAGATACGCGATCTGTGGGAAAAGGCAGAGGTTGACCCACAGGCCGTACCATCTGCTTCCATTCCTCCCCATGGGGCAATCTTCTATAAACTCAGTTGAATTTATTTGCACTCACAGCTTTTAAATTCTCTATGTAAGTAATGAAAATATTCAGCAATGAAAATATTCAACAATGAAAAATGATTGAATTTTTCATGGTAAAATGATATTCTTAGTATCGCTCATACCGCCGGGAGATTCCCGGCGGTATTTAGAACCTAAAAATTTCTGTTTTATAAGAATGAGGTACCGATGAAAAATTTAATTGCTATGCTGCAGCGAGATAGCAGCAAAGATATGACCAGCGGATCACCGTTTAAACTGATTCTAACCTTTACAATTCCCCTGCTGATCGGTAATGTGTTCCAGCAGTTCTACAGTATGGCCGACACCATCATCGTCGGGAAGACGATCGGCGCAACCGCACTTGCTGCTGTCGGAACAACGGGCCCGCTCAACTTTTTGATCCTTGGTTTCATAATCGGCCTGACCAGCGGCTTTGCTGTCATCACCGCACAATATTTTGGTGCAAAGGATTTTCACTATCTGCGCCGCTCGATCGCAGCCATAATAAAATTATGCGCTGTCACGATCATTGGCATGACTGTCTTGTCCATGCTCTCAGCCCGATCGCTCCTTCGCATGATCAATACCCCGGCAGACATCATAAATGATGCCTGGAGCTACATTATCATAATATTTGCCGGCATCATAACCATGGTACTGTATAACATGACCTCCTGCATCCTGCGCGCACTCGGAGACAGTAAGACGCCTCTTTTTTTTCTGATCCTGTCATCTATACTGAACATTGGATTTGACCTGCTCTTTATCCTTGTTTTTCATATGGGCGTTGCAGGTGCTGCCCTGGCAACTGTCATTTCGCAGGGTGTTTCAGGAGTCCTGTGCCTGCTTTATACAATTAAGAACTATCCGTATCTGATTCCCTCCAGAAATGACTGGAAATCAAATGCAGCATTTTACTGGCGTCATTTAAGAATCGGGCTTCCGATGGCATTCCAGTTCTCGATCACTGCCATCGGTGTTGTCGTACTGCAGGGAGCACTCAATCTTTTCGGTTCCACAACAATTGCCGCTTTCACTGCAGCAACCAAAGTAGAGCAGCTCGTCACACAGCCAGCCGGTTCATTCGGTGTAACCATGGCCAACTATGCAGGGCAGAATCTTGGTGCCGGCAGACTTGACCGTGTACGCGACGGTGTAAGAAAATGCACCCTCCTGACGCTTGCTTTTGCAGCGGCCGGAATGGCCATCCTTTTCCTTTTTGGAAATGCGCTGACAGGTCTTTTTGTGAACAGCTCAGAGCCTGCATACCTTGAAATACTGTCCCTTTCCAAGCGGTATCTCACGATATGTTCCATATTCTTTCCGGCATTGTTCCTCCTGTTCGTGCATCGAAATGCACTGCAGGGCGTAGGAAAAAGCTTTATGCCATTAATGGCTGGTGTATTTGAACTGATCACACGTGTTGCGGTCGCCATGACACTCCCTCAGCTTCTTGGTTTCACCGGCATCTGTCTTGCCGGTCCTTTTGCCTGGGTATCGGCAGCCGCACTGCTTGCCGTCTCTTACTTTATCATTTTACGTCAGATGACAAAACCGAGCTACAGATCGCACAGCAGACTCGGTTTTTAGTATGGAAAATACCTGTTATTTTATTGTACAACTGCAAACCCTTTATCAATATCAGCAATGATATCATCTACATTTTCAAGGCCGACGGAAAATCTTATCATACCGCTGTCAATACCGGCTGCTACGAGCTGTTCATCTGTCAGCTGTCTGTGCGTTGCAGATGCAGGATGCAGTACACAGGTGCGGATGTCCGCAACATGTACTACATTGGAAGCAAGTTCCAGGTGATCCATGAACTTAACCGCATTTTCCCTGCCGCCTTTAATGGAGAAAGTGATAACACCGCTGCAGCCATCCGGAAGATACTTCTTTGCACGTTCGTAATATTTATCTGTTTCAAGCCCCGGATAAGTTACAGAAATTACCTTATCTGACTTTTGTATGTATTCCGCGATCTTTTTGGCATTCTCACAATACTGTTTCATACGGACCGGCAGTGTCTCAAGTCCCAGATTCAGCAAAAATGCCGAGTTTGCCGCCGGATAACATCCAAAATCACGCATCAGCTGCATTCTTGCCTTGATGATATATGCCATCGGTCCAAACGCTTTTGTATAAGACACACCGTGATAGCTGGCATCAGGTTCAACAAAATCAGGAAACTTTCCATTGGTCCAGTCAAATTTACCGCTGTCAACTATGACTCCGCCACCCTGTACAGCATGTCCGTCCATATATTTTGTTGTCGAATGGATAACAACATCTGCTCCCCATTCAAAAGGACGGCAAAGGATCGGTGTGGCAAAAGTATTGTCAATGATGAGCGGAACCTGATTTTTATGAGCAATGCCTGCAAGCTTTTCAATATCACAGACTGTAAGTGCCGGGTTGGCAAGAGTTTCACAGAACATGGCTTTGGTATTCTCTTTAAAAGCTTTGCTGATCTCTTCTTCTGATGCTTCCTGATCTACAAAGATACATTCAATCCCGAATTTTTTCATGGATACGGCAAACAGGTTTACGGTACCGCCGTATATAGCTCCTGTCGACACAAAGCTGTCTCCTGCACTGCAGACATTCAGGATGGAAAGCAGAGAAGCTGCCTGTCCGCTGCTTGTGCACATTGCGCCGACACCGCCCTCGAGTGCGGCAATTTTTCTCTCGACTGCATCAACAGTCGGGTTGGCGAATCTTGAATACATGAACTCAGTAGGCATATCAAAAAGCTGCGCAATATGTTCTGTTGAATCAAAACAGTAGGTCGTGCTTTGCACGATGGGAACTACTCTTGGTTCACCATTCTTTGGGGTATATCCTTCATGAAGGCATTTTGTTTCAATTTTCATATCATCTCTCCTCATTCATACATACTTGTTTTTGCAGGAATTATCAGCTGCCATAACATTTTACTCATGTTACCATGGTTTATTTTTTGCGTCAAGGAGAAACTCGGAGGATAAAATACCGCAGTTCTTTGTTCATCGTTCATGAGCCTGATCTGTAGCAGTAGAATTTATTTTCATTTTATTGTCGGCACCTGCATGCGTATTCCTTATATTTCCATTGACAAAACAAAGATTGATGCTATAATCAGAATCAACATTTGAATAAGCTCGTCTTCAGGGCAGGGTGTAATTCCCGATCGGCGGTAAAGTCCGCGAGCATGCTGTTGTATCCGATGCAAAGGATATCAGACAACAGATGAACATGCAGAATTGGTGCAACTCCAATACCAACAGTTAAAGTCTGGATGAAAGAAGGCAACTAATGAATTATGACCGGTTACGGTTTTAATCTGCATTGCACACCCGAAGACTTCTCTTCGGGTGTT
>QKDK01000130.1 GCA_003252135.1 Clostridia bacterium | reverse complement strand
TTTCGATTCCTCCTATCTGTTCTTATACTCTTTTCAATATTAGTTTGCTACCTTAACCATACTGTGTCTGATCACAGAATCCCTGTAAGTATAACCCTTCTGAAATTCTTCAGCCACTATATTTTCACCAAGATTTTCATCTTCTATATGCATCACTGCATTATGAAATTTTGGATCAAATTCTTTTCCTACACTGTCGATCGGTGTTACTCCCATAGAATCAAACACAGAGACCATCTGCTTATAGACCTTATCCATGCCCTGAACGAACGGTGTTTCTTTCTGCTCTTCCTGCAGTGTTGTGAATCCTCTTTCAAAATTATCAAGCACCGGTAGGATCTTTTCCACTACATCCTTTGCACCGATTTCAAACATCTGTGCTTTTTCACGTTCACTTCTTTTTCTGAAATTCTCGAACTCTGCCATCTGACGCATCAGCTTATCAGTCAGTTCTGCGATCTTTTCATCTTTTTTATCTTTCTTTTCTTTCTTATCCTTTTTTCCGAATACGGCTTTAAATGGATTTTCTGACGCAGCTTCCTTTTCATCCTCTTCAGACTCTTGTGCATCTTCTGTTTCTTCCTCGGATGCTTCTGCCTCTTCAACAACTGCTTCTTCAGTATCCTGACTGGCTTTCACTGTCTCATCATCACCAGGCTTTTTCTCAGCCTCTGATACATCTATCGTTTCTTCTGATAAATCTATCTTCTTTTCCAAATTGTTCACCTGTCTTTCTTCATCTTCTTTGTAGGCGTTTTTTACACGCTACGTTTTTTTCTTGAATATATCATCCAGCTGCGTTATCAGTGTCTGAAGTGTTCCGACTACTTTTTCGTAATCCATTCGTTTGGGGCCGATAATTCCTACTTTCCCAAACACGCCTTCTTCTATCTGATAAGTCGCTGTAACCACTGAACAGTCACGCATTGCTTCCATTGGCGTCTCAGTTCCGATATAGACCTGGATACCGGTTTCATCATCATTGCTTGTCTTACCAGCTATAAAATCACTAAGTTCTTTCTTTTCTTCCAGTGCATATAACAATTCGCTGGCTCTTTGCATATCCCCAAGTTCTGGATACTTGAATATATTAGAGGCACCGCTCAGATACGTCTGAATATCTTCTTCTTCGTTGATTGCCTGAGTAATGGCATCCAGCAGGTCTCCGATCAGATCATAATACCCGCCGACCTGATCTCTGATCTTCTTTATGATCTGAAGATTGATCTCAGATGGGTCAAGTCCCTGTAAAAACGTATTCAGTATAAGATTCATCTTCAGAACGATTTCAGAATTTACAGGATCACGAAGCACTATCATTTTATTTTTTACAATGTTTCCTTCTATTACAATGATAGCCAGCAGCTGTTCTTCATCAACTTCCGTAAGCTGAACAAACTTAACTTTTCTGCTGCGATATTGCGGAGAGGTTACCAGTGTTGCATAATTGGTATTCACAGCCAGCAGCTTTGCGACCTGTTTGAGCAGGTTCTCCATCTTATCTGCTTTTTCAAGAAGCATTTCTTTCATGTCTTCTACTTCCTGAATCTTATCTGACATCATGGTATCAACATAAAGGCGGTAACCTTTATCGGAGGGAATACGTCCGGCTGATGTATGGGGCTGAACAATGTAGCCAAGTTCTTCCAGATCTGACATTTCATTTCGTATAGTCGCTGAACTTAAGTTAAGGTCCGTGTACTTTGATATCGTACGTGAACCAACCGGTTCTCCTGTTTCCAGATAGTTCCGGATGATTGCCTGTAAAATCTTAACTTTTCTCTCATCCAGTTTCTCCATGCTTACCTCAGATTTCATCAGTTTCGGGTTTTGTTAGCACTCAATGATGTGGAGTGCTAACATCTTCATAACCTAAAATACCACCGCTTATTTCTTTTGTCAACACTTATTTTCATCTTAATCTGATTTTAATAAACAAATCCAAGCAGCTTTGATCAGAATAAAAATTCTGCCAGTACCTGATTGCTGATATCCCTGCCATATGCGGTCAGAAAAACCCTTCCTTGCTCCATGACCAGAAGTCCTCTGTGAATCAGCTGTTTTGTCAGTTCTCCATAGACGCTTTCATAACTTTCACAAAAGACTTCTCTAAACTCTGCAATACGGATTCCCTTTACAAGGCGCAGTCCAAGAAACATGAATTCTTCCATTTGTTCTTGTTTTGTCAGCACCTGCACATTTTCCTGAAGCAGTGCATTATTATTTTCCCATTCCTCCAGATAAACAGTCAGATTCTCCTCATTCTGGAATCTTGTATTCGAAAGCAGCGAAGAAGCACCAAGTCCCAGCCCCAGATAATCAACGCGTTTCCAGTATCCGGTATTATGTCTGCATTCATAGCCTTCCCTTGCATAGTTTGATATTTCATACCTCTTGTATCCTGCTTCCTGCAGCAAACATCCGGTTCTTTCATACATCTGGCGTTCGGCCTCTTCAGAAGGAAGCATCCAACCTGCTTTTTCTTTCTTCTGATATTGCTCAAAAAGCTCGGTTCCTTCTTCCAGAATCAGACTGTAAGCCGAGATGTGCTCCGGCGAAAGTGCGATGACCTTTTCCAGTGTATCAAGACAGCTTTCCATCGTCTGTTCCGGAATTGCAGTCATCAGATCCACATTGATATTCGTAAATCCTGCTTTACGTGCCATAGAGAAGCTTTCCAGAAAATCAGAAAAGGTATGGATTCTTCCAAGGATGCCAAGTTCTTTCTCGTTCGCAGTCTGAAGCCCGATGCTGAGCCGATTTACACCGCATTTTTTGTAAGCTCTTAATTTTTCATCTGTCACTGTTCCGGGATTGCATTCCATACTGACTTCTACATAAGAAAAGGCTTCTGACAAAGCAAAAGCCTTTTTGATGGTATCCATAATTCGTATGATGTCCGTACCCTTCATGATGGAGGGTGTTCCGCCTCCAAAAAAGATGGTGCTGACATCATATATTTTCTGCAGACATGTATAACTTTCGATTTCTCTGCAAAGTGCATTGGTATAGGCTGTCAGCACAGGCTCGCTTGCCGGTGCGGACAAAAAATCGCAGTAATTGCATTTCCTCACGCAGAAGGGAATATGTATATACAGTTCCAGTTTCTTCTTTTCCATATGCTCCGCCTGTCTTAAGATCAATTGTCATCAAGCTTCAGTACGCTCATAAAGGCCTTCTGAGGAATCTCTACATTACCGACCTGACGCATACGCTTTTTCCCTTCCTTTTGCTTTTCCAGCAGCTTCTTCTTACGGGTAATATCACCGCCGTAACACTTTGCAAGAACGTCTTTACGCAGAGCACGTACAGTTTCTCTGGCAATAACTTTGCTGCCGATTGCTGCCTGGATCGGAATTTCGAACTGTTGCCTTGGAATCTCATCCTTCAATTTTTCACACATCTTCCTGCCGCGTTCATATGCGGTCTCCCCGTGTACAATAAAGGACAGGGCATCCACTTCTTCTTTATTAATAAGAATATCAAGTTTTACCAGCTCTGACTTCTCATAGCCCTTCATATCATAATCAAAGGAAGCATAGCCTCTGGAATGTGATTTCAATGCATCAAAGAAGTCATAGATGATTTCGTTCAAGGGCAGCTCATACTTAAGCAGAGCTCTTGTAGCCTCCATATATTCAATGCCAAGATATGTCCCTCTGCGTTCCTGACAAAGCTTCATGATCGCACCAACAAATTCTGTGGTCACCATGATCTCCGCAGTTACAACCGGTTCTTCCATGTAGAGTACTTCAGACGGGTCTGGCAGGTTGGAGGGATTTGTTATCTCTAACATTTCGCCATTGGTCTTATGTACACGATATATAACGCTTGGTGCGGTCGTCACAAGGTCAAGGTTGTATTCTCTCTCTAGTCTTTCCTGAATGATTTCAAGATGCAAAAGTCCAAGGAACCCGCAGCGAAAACCAAAACCAAGGGCGATGGAGGTCTCAGGTTCAAACTGCAGAGCAGCATCATTTAACTGAAGCTTTTCCAGTGCATCCCTAAGATCCGGATACTTTGCGCCGTCTGCCGGATATAAGCCGCAATATACCATCGGCAGAACTTTTTTATAGCCAGGAAGTGCTTTGTCGCAAGGTCTTGCAGCATCCGTAACGGTATCGCCGACCTGTGTCTCCTTCACATTTTTCAAGCTGGCAGTGATATATCCGACCATACCTGCACTCAGCTCATCACAGGGAATGAACTGTCCCGGGCCAAAAGTTCCGATCTCAACGACCTGTGCGCTTGCTTTAGTAGCAAGCATCTTTATGACGGTTTCTCTTGTTATCGTGCCTTCCATGATACGGCAGAATATAATAACGCCTTTGTAGGAATCATAAATAGAATCAAAGATCAGAGCTTTTAACGGGGCTTTTGCATCTCCTTTTGGAGCCGGTACTCTCTCTACGATCTTTTCCAGGACATCATCAATATTGAGCCCGGTCTTAGCAGATACCAAAGGAGCATCATGTGCTTCCAGACCGATGACATCTTCAATTTCAGCAATAACGCGCTCCGGTTCTGCACTTGGCAGATCTATTTTGTTAATGACAGGAATAATCTCCAGGTTATGATCGAGAGCAAGATATACATTTGCCAGTGTCTGTGCCTCAATTCCCTGTGCAGCATCCACGACCAGCACTGCTCCCTCGCAGGCTGCAAGGCTTCTTGACACCTCATAATTAAAGTCAACATGTCCTGGGGTGTCGATCAGGTTAAAGATGTATTCGTTTCCATCTTTTGCTTTATATACAGTACGGATCGTCTGTGCTTTGATAGTGATGCCGCGTTCCCGTTCAAGTTCCATATTGTCAAGCACCTGTGCCTGCATCTCTCTGCTGGTCAGAAGCCCTGTTTTTTCAATGATCCGGTCTGCCAGTGTTGACTTGCCATGGTCAATATGTGCAATGATACAAAAGTTCCTGATTTTACTCTGATCTATGAGCATAAATTCCTCCACAATTAAATAATAATATAATATAACAAACATTCGAA
>QKDK01000029.1 GCA_003252135.1 Clostridia bacterium | reverse complement strand
AATCCTGTTGTATCTTGGAATCTTCCTTGGTATCAACATGATCATCACCTCACTTACAGGAGACACAAGAGAAGAAGTGTTCTCAACAGCTAAAATATCCGTAGCTGTAATAGACAGAGACCAAAGCGAAATCAGTAATATCATTAAGGCCTACATGTCAGGCACACAATATCTGAAGGATATACCCGATGATAAGGATGCCCTGCAGGATGCTCTGTTCTTCCGTGATGTTGAATATGTCCTGATCATACCAAAAGGCTTTGGTGAAAGTCTGTTACAGGATGGTACCATACTACTTGATAATATCAATGTTCCGAACTCTTATAGCGGTATCTATGTGAACATGCAGCTCGAGCAGTTCTTGAGCACCTTAAAAGCTTATATGGCAAGCGGCGAGACAGCAGAAAGTGCATTACAGCTTTCTCTAGATACAACCAGCCTGGAAAGCGACGTGACTTTACTGACAGAAGACGGCAGTCTGACCAACATGCAGAAATTCACCTACTATTACCAGTTCATTCCATATATAATGACTGCTGTCATGATCCAGCTGATCGGTACTGTCATGCTGTCATTTAATAAGGAAGATGTCAGAAAAAGAATGCTCTGCTCCTCTACGACACTTAAAAGCAGAAATCTTCAGCTTGCACTCGGTTGTATTACTCTTTCACTTTTGGTCTGGGGCATAACTGTTCTCATATCAATCCTTATGTATGGAAATAATCTGCTTAACAGCGGTGTATTCTCTTACCTGATCTTAAACAGTCTGACCTTTACCATTGTCGGTGTGAGTCTTGGTTTTTGCATCTCATCACTTGCCAAATCAGAAGCTCAGCTATCCGGCCTGGCAACTACAGTTTCAATGACCTTTTGTTTTCTAGGCGGTGTATTTGTTTCCATGTCCTATATGGCTAAAAGTATTCTTTCCATATCAAAGTTCACACCAGCCTACTGGTATGTCCTGTCCAACGATATGCTGGGACACCTGACAAAAGTAAGCGGAAGCAATATGAATAAATACTTTCAGAATATTGCAATGCAGCTGGCCTTTGCTGTTGCCTTCTTTGGCCTTTCACTGGCAATCACAAAGAAAAAGAGCAGCCGCACAGCATAATAAGCGCATTCGCACTCAAAAAAGTTCCCTGACATATAATGTCATGGAACTTTTTTGATGTATATGATTATTCACAGCACATCTCTTCACTTCGTATCTGAGATTCATCACTGCTTTCTTCTGATGACTTTGCTTCCTGATATGGTGCATCTTCCACGATATCATCCTCTGAGCACCCGCAGGTCTCTTCGTCAGCAATCTGTATATTAACACCACCGGCTGTAACTTTACCGCATAGGTATATAGTCTTTGCACCTTCATGGTATTTTACAAGGTTGTTCGTTCCAGACATCTTTGCTTCGTATTTTACTTCTACATTGATGTTCTCCGGTACTACAAGATTAACTCCGCCTACGGCAGTCTGAAGTTCAATCGTGATGTCCTTTTCAAAGATTGCTTTACTCAGATCAATATTAACTCCTCCGACATAATTACGGATCTTCATGTCTGATGCGACCTTACCTTCTACCTTAATATCCTCGCCGCCGACAACATTAAAATATTCTTTCACATCACTTGTTTCATTCTTTTCTTTTAATTCACTTTTCTTTTTTGCGACAGCAGTCATACCAGCTTTTGCTGCAACACCAACCGCAGCAACACCAATTACAAATTTAAGAAACCCTTTTCCCATGATATATCTCCTTTCAAGCCTGTTTTCTTGTATCCTGAAATCAATAGTACCACATTTTTACTGTCTTCGCAAATTAGAAGTGTATTAAATTTTATGTATGAACAGACCGCTTCGCAGCTTGGGCTCGAACCATGTAGATTTGGGCGGCATCAGCTTTCCGGCATCAGACACAGAAAATAATTCACTGATGGAAGTCGGAAACATGGAAAAAGCTATCTTCATATCCGTATGAACTCTTTTTTCAAGTTCTGATACACCGCGTATCCCGCCGATAAAGTCAATCCTCTTATCCGTCCGCGGATCTTCTATCCCCAGAATCGGGTAAAGAAGATGATCCTGAAGGATGGAAACATCAAGTGCCGCTACCGGATCCTTGATCTTGGAGAATTCTCTGTCAGCTTTCAGCTCATACCAGGTATCCTCAAGATACATACCAAATGTATATTTTGATTTTGGAACAAAAGGAACACTTCCTTTTGCAGTAATGCGGAACGATTTTTTCACGGCATCCAGAAATTCTTCCTTTGATAATCCATTCAGATCCTTTACGACGCGGTTATACGGAAGTATCATCAGCTGATCTTCGGGAAACAATACGGATAAAAAGAAATTAAAATCTTCTTTCCCTGTATAATCCGGGTTCTCTTCTCTTCTTTTTAGTCCGACCTTAACAGCTGAAGCTGCTCTGTGATGACCGTCTGCGATATAAATATTCTGTATTTTTGAGAAAGCATCCATAATGGCATGCGTATGCATCGTGTCAGAAACTCTCCAGACATTATGTGTTACGCCGTCTTCTGCAGTAAATGCATATAGCTTATCTTCCATTTTTGTTTTGGTAATCATCAGGTTCAATACTGTGTCCGAGCGATATGCCAGAAAAATCGGACCAGTCTGTGCACTGCAGATATCCACATGGTTAATCCTGTCTGCTTCCTTATCTGCTCTGGTATTCTCGTGTTTTTTTATGATATTATTCAGATAATCATCAATGGAAGCACAGGCTACAATTCCTGTCTGAGATCTGCCATTCATGATCAGCTCATAAATATAGTAGCATTCGTTATTATCTGTTAAAAATGTTCCATCTGCAATTCTGGCTTCTAAGAGTTCTTTTGCCTTTTTATAAACCCTTGGATCATCAATTTCAACATCATCTGTAAACTGAGTTTCCGCCCTGTCAATATTCAGAAAGCTGAGCGAATCTTTTGCAGCAACGACTTTTGCTTCTTCACGGCTATATACATCATAGGGAAGTGCAGCAACGCGTTCGGCAAGCACCTGCTCCGGTCTGATACACGGAAAGGGATTAATTGTTGCCATATTTTGCCCTCCATTGTTTTGTTATACTAGACAAAATACTACACAATACCCCCTCCGTCAAGGATAACTTCTCCAAAATACTTTATTTTTAGCTTATACCGCTGATGTCATCTAGATACCTGTCTGCATTTGGTTTCGATTGTGACCATTCTTTACAGGCTTATTTTCTTCTCAAGCATCCATGAGGTTCCAAAAGATGCCAATGCAATGAAGACTGCTGACAGACCGCCTGAGACAGCAAATTGCAGATAGGAACCGGCATCCATCTGATTCGTTGCCAGTCCGATCACACGATATACCATGATATTGATCAGAATAAAGGTCAGAAAACTAATGACCCATTTAAATTTTTTATTTTCAAGCAGAGTCGTGCTTAAGGTAATGGAAAGCAGAGCAAAAATTACTGTACTGACCCAGAACAGAAATACCAGCAGCAGAACGGTTATTATCTTGGGCAGGGTCACTTCCAGCCCTGATACCTGTGAAAGTATTTCTTTAGCTGCATCTATGACTTCCTGAACTTTACTGTAGCGTACTGCGAGGAAAAACACATCCGCAAACCCGAGTGCCAGGAATAAAGCTGCAGAAATAAATATCTGAATGATAGCACAAAAAACCTTTGCACCAATGATCTTATATGCAGAATTCGGTGTAAGAAACAGCATATAGCTCTGTTTGGTCTTCAAGTCGTTGGAATAGGTAATTATAACCTCAATAGAAACATAGAATGCCGCCATGCAGGCAATCGCATACAGTCCAATAATACTGCCAGCCATCAAGCCTTCTCTTTTTACCAGAACAGCCGCAATGAATAAGACCTCCAGGATTCCCAGAATTGCCAGAATAATTATTTTAGAAAACATCTGCTTTCTGAATTCATACTTCATTAACTGTAACATAATATCCTCCCTTTTTACGCATATATTCTCTTATATAAATCTACGATCGACATTCCGCGCTCTTCCCGCATTGCTTCTGCATCACCCTGCATTACAAGATTTCCTTCTTTCATGAACACCGCATAGTCGATGATCTTTTCAAGTTCATCGACAAGGTGACTGGATATGACCAATGCATTTCCTTCATTTGCCGATTCTACAATTGTAGATATTATCTGTTCCCGTGCTATGATATCTATACCGTTCAGCGGTTCGTCCAGCAGAATCAGCTCAGCATTTCTCGAAAGTGTTGCTGCAATCTTCAATTTTGCTGCCATACCGGAAGAAAGTGACTTGACCTTATCCTGCATGCGAAGCTTCATTTTCTTTATCAGAGATACATACTTATTCAGATCAAAATCTTTAAAAAAATCTTTATAATAGCCTCCGACATCTGAAATTGTCATATAATTGTAGTAAAATGGTTCGGTTGACATGTATGCTATTTTTTTCTTTGATTCAACACCAACTGGCTGTTTATCATATAGGATCTTACCTTCTGATGGTTTGACAAGACCTGCTACCATTTTCATCAATGTTGTCTTTCCGCTCCCGTTCGGTCCCAAAAGAGCATAAATTCTCCCCTTTTCAACCTTAAGGCTCATTCTGTCTACAGCAGTTCTGCCCATATATTTTTTTGTTGCTTCCTGACACTCAAGCATATGCTTTCTCCTTTACAATTTTTTCTCAAGCTCTCTCATGATTTCGTCCTTTGAAAGATTTAAAAGACGTATTCCCTCCAAAAAATCATCCATCAGTTTTTCTGCCATCTCCTTACGGATCTGCTGAAATACCAGCTCATTCTCTGTTATATAGGTTCCCATCCCGCGTCTTGTAAAACAAAGCTGTTCCATCTCCATCTCCCTGTAAATCCTGTTTGCTGTATTAGGATTAATCTTATATTGAATAGCAAGCTCTCTTGATGACGGAAGTTTATCACCGGGTCTCATTGTTCCTGTGATCATCGCTTTCTTAATTTCCTGAATGACCTGGTAGTAAATTGGTACCGT
>QKDK01000006.1 GCA_003252135.1 Clostridia bacterium | reverse complement strand
ATCCAAATGTTGTATTTTCATTTATATGCTGAAGAATCATACCTTGAGAATGTGCATAATCGGCCATCTGACCTAACTGCTCATATATCTTTGCTTTATACTGTGCAATATCTTCAAGTTCTGATATCTCAAAGCTGAAAATCTTTAGGCTGTTCGTTCCGGTCAGGTGTGCAGCCTCAACAAATTTTTTGAACCTTTCAAAGTGAGGAGCAAAATCAAGCGTAATATCCTGTCTGCCTATGTCAGTGGTGATCGAGGAAACGGTAATTCCAGAATGAGCTATCATTTTTCCTATTTCTTTCATTTCATTTTCTGAAAATGCAGTAAGATATCTGCCCTCAACGGTACGCAGCTCCATATTCATTATTTTATAACGGTGAAATGCTTCCAGCTGATTCAAAAGAGCTGTTGCCGCCTCATCTGCATAACCGGTAAGTATCATAATGTTACCCTTCTTCTTTTCTTTTGTTCCTGCATATATTGAAGATACAGGTTTTTGATTACTGCTCTGTCAGTCAAATCTGTACTGATCTTTTCCTAATGGGCTCCATTTATATTTATATTTACATATAGTTAATCCCATAATTGAAACATACATCATGCACTGTCGTATTGTATCACAAACTGCGCTTGGAATCTATCAATAATCCTGTTAAAAACATGTATAATATCAAGAAAACCGTCTGTAAACGCAGGTGTTATCTCTGTGCTTACAGACGGTTTTTTGTATTTCATAGTTTACAGTTCAATATCGATCTGCTTATCAGTTATTGAATCACAAGATTGGTATAACCCATAAGGCTTTCATCAACATCCCTTGCAACTTCTCGTCCTTCACGGATCGCCCATACTACAAGGGACTGTCCCCTGTGCATGTCACCGGTCACAAACACATTTTTAACATTCGTCTGATACTGGCCCTGTGCAGTCTTTACATTGGATCGTTCATTGGTCTCAACTTTGAAAGCTTCTGTTATATATTTTTCACTTCCCAGGAAACCGGCTGCAATTAAAACCAGGTCTGCAGGTAAAGTCTGCTCACTGTCTGCAACTTCGATCATTTTCATTCTTCCGGTTGCAGGATCTTTTTCCCAACTTAGCTTAACGATTTTTACTGACTTCAGATTACCGTCTTTATCCTTCACAAATTCCTTGACTGTTGCTTCAAAGATGCGCGGATCCTTGCCAAATACTGCAATGGCTTCTTCCTGGCCATAATCTGTTTTCAGTGTCTTTGGCCATACCGGCCATGGATTGTCTTCAGCACGGCACTTTGGCGGTTTTGGCATCATTTCAAGCTGTGTTACTGATTTACAGCCATGACGGATGGAGGTTCCAACACAGTCATTACCGGTATCACCGCCGCCGATAATGATGACATTCTTATCCTTAGCACTGATGTACTTACCATCCTCCAGATTTGAATCTAAAAGGCTTTTGGTATTTGCCGTAAGGAAATCAACAGCAAAATATATTCCTTTGGCATCTCTTCCTGGTGCTGTTATGTCTCTCGGGTTAGAGGCACCGCAGGCTAAGATGACGCGGTCAAATTCTTTTTGAAGGTCAGAAGCTTTCTTATCCTTGCCTATATCTGTTCCAGTGATAAAAACAACGCCCTCTTCCTTCATACGGTTCACAGTACGGTCAACGATCTGCTTTTCGAGCTTCATGTTCGGAATTCCATACATTAAAAGTCCGCCGATTCTGTCAGAGCGTTCATATACTGTTACACTGTGCCCGCGCATATTCAAAAGATCCGCTGCTGCAAGTCCTGCCGGACCGCTGCCGACAACTGCAACCTTCTTTCCGGTTCTTGCTTTGGGCGGGTTGGCAACCGCATACCCTTTTTTAAAGGCATTTTCTGTGATGGCATATTCATTTTCCTTTATTGCCACCGGATCACCGTTGAGCCCGCAGGTACAGGACGCTTCACATGGTGCCGGACAAACTCTGGATGTAAACTCCGGAAAGTTACTGGTCTTTCGAAGTCTGTTATAAGCCTGTTCCCAGTTACCGATAAAAACAAGATCATTCCATTCTGGAATCAGGTTGTGAAGCGGACAGCCGGATGTCATTCCGTCCAACATCATGCCTGACTGACAGAATGGTATGCCGCATTCCATGCAGCGTGCTCCCTGCAGCATCTGCTTTTCGACCGGCAGATGCTCATGAAACTCATCATAATTTTTTATTCTGTCTTTTGGTTTAGCCGAGGAGGATGTCTCCCGGGCATATTCCATAAAGCCTGTAGGTTTTCCCATTTTACAATTCCTCCCTTACTTTTTGGTAATTGCGTAGAATGCTTCGATCTGAGCCTGCTCTGCACTTAAGCCCTTCTCTTCCATCTGAACAATGGTACGAAGCATGCGCTCATAATCATGCGGTATTATTTTTTTGAATTTTGGCAGGTATTCCTGGAAGTTATCCAGAATTTTTTTGCCCTTTTCAGAGTTGGTGTATACAACATGTTCTTTGATCATCTCTTTCAATTCGATAACATCATATTTTGATGTTATCTCATGAGAGGATACCATCTCTTTATTCAGGTTCATATAAAGATTATTTCCTTCATCCAGAACATAAGCAATACCGCCGCTCATACCTGCTGCAAAGTTTTTGCCCGTGCGTCCGAGTACGACCACACGTCCGCCTGTCATATATTCACAGCCATGATCTCCAACGCCTTCAACGACAGCAAATGCACCGGAATTTCTGACGCAGAAACGCTCTCCGGCAACACCGTTGATAAATGCTTTACCGCTTGTTGCACCATAGAGTGCCACATTGCCGATTATGATATTTTCGTCTGCCTTAAAGGTACTTCCCTGCGGAGGATATACGATCAGCTTGCCGCCGGAGAGTCCTTTACCAAAATAATCGTTACTGTCACCGATCAGTTCAAGGGTCAGTCCCTTCGGAATGAATGCGCCGTAGCTTTGTCCGCCTGCCCCTTTACACAGTACACGATAGGTATCTTCTTCGAGGCTGTCACCGAACTGCTTTGTTATCTCTGATCCAAAGATAGTACCAAAGGTACGATCCGTATTAGATATATCAATTTCCATACTGCGTTTCTGTCCGGCTTTCATAGCTTTTCCAAGCTGCTTTAACAATACTTTTTCATCCAGTGTCTTTTCGAGTTCAAAATCAAAGACCTGTTTAGGATCAAAAGTGACTTTATCTTTCATATTAACATACGGATTGGAAAGAATAAGCTTTAAGTCAATGTTCTTCTTTGCTTCATCCATGTTCTCTCTGACCTTTAGGAGTTCCGTGCGGCCGACCAGTTCATCCACGGTACGAACGCCAAGCTTTGCCATATATTCACGCAGCTCTTCAGCAATAAAACGCATGAAATTGATGACATATTCAGGCTTGCCTTTAAAGTTCTTGCGAAGCTCCGGATTCTGTGTCGCAACACCGACCGGACAGGTATCAAGATTACATACACGCATCATGACACAGCCCATGGTTACAAGCGGTGCTGTAGCAAATCCATACTCTTCCGCACCAAGGATCGCTGCAATGGCAACATCACGACCGCTCATCAGCTTACCATCTGTCTCAATACGGACTTTGTTACGCAGTCCGTTCATGATCAGTGTCTGGTGCGTCTCTGCAATACCAAGCTCCCAAGGAAGTCCTGCATTATGGATGGAGTTTCTTGGCGCTGCTCCGGTTCCGCCGTCATAGCCGGATACCAGAATGACCTGTGCTCCTGCTTTTGCAACACCGGCTGCAACTGTTCCAACACCTGCTTCTGATACGAGTTTTACCGATATTCTTGCATCTTTATTGGAACACTTCAAATCGTAGATCAGCTGCGCAAGATCTTCGATAGAATATATATCATGATGAGGCGGCGGTGAAATAAGTCCTACACCAGGGGTCGAATGACGGGTCTTAGCTATCCATGGGTAAACCTTTTCGCCGGGAAGATGTCCGCCTTCTCCAGGTTTTGCACCCTGTGCCATCTTGATCTGAATTTCCTTTGCACTGACAAGATAACGGCTCGTTACGCCAAATCTGCCTGATGCGACCTGCTTGATTGCTGAGCATCGATTTTCTGCATCATTAACACTGAGCAGACGGTCATTATCTTCTCCGCCTTCTCCGGAATTTGATTTACCCTTTAAACGATTCATGGCGATCGCCATCGTTTCGTGTGCTTCCTTAGAGATAGAACCATAGGACATGGCACCTGTCTTAAATCTGGTAACTATGGAATCAACGCTTTCCACTTCGTCAATCGGAACTTCTTTTTTAGCATAATTAAAGTCCATGAGGCCGCGAAGGTTCTTAATGGATTCTTCATCGTTGACCAGAGCAGTATACTGCTTGAACATGCCGTAATCACCGCGCTTTGTAGATTCCTGAAGCAGGTGGATCGTTGCGGGATTATATAAGTGCTCATCCGCACCGCTTCTCATCTTGTGATGTCCCGGGCTGTCAAGCGTCAGGTCGATCTCAAGTCCAAGCGGATCAAATGCCTTCGAATGCAGCTCATCTACCTGCTTCTCAATATCAATGATCTTGATACCGCCGACACGGCAGACAGTGTTCGGAAAGTACTTGTTGATGACATCCTTATCGATTCCGATGGCTTCGAAGATCTGAGAACCCTGGTAGGACTGTATCGTGCTGATGCCCATCTTGGAGCCGATCTTGATGATACCATGAAGAACTGCATTGTTATAATCATCAACTGCTGCATAATAATCTTTATTCAGCATATGCGTCTTGATCAGTTCTTTGATGGATTCCTGCGCAAGGTAAGGATTGATAGCACAGGCTCCATAGCCTAACAGTGTTGCAAAGTGATGTACCTCTCTTGGTTCACCTGATTCCAGAATCAGCGCTACTCTGGTACGCTTCTTGGTACGCACAAGGTACTGGTTCAATGCAGATACAGCAAGTAATGAAGGAATTGCCACGTGATTTTCATCCACACCGCGGTCAGAAAGGATCAGTACATTGATTCCATTCTGATATGCACGATCCACCTCAACGAACAGACGCTCGATCGCTTTTTCAAGACTGGTATTCTTATAATATATGATAGGAAT
>QKDK01000391.1 GCA_003252135.1 Clostridia bacterium | reverse complement strand
GTGAAAAAGATATAAATGAGATATATTTTGCTTAATGAAATAATTTAATTAATTTAATTTTTGGATAATAAAGGAAGGTAATCAAAGAATATCATTGAATTGACATAGTCAGTCATTTGAGCGACTGCAGAAGAAAAGCCATTTTGAACTGAAAATAATGCGGCTCTTCAAATGGGTTCACCTGCAGCAGAGAAATGATCTTTTTTTTGCGCTGCAAAAGTGTATTCTTATGAATGAACATGACTTCAGAGACCAGAGCAGTAGAAGACTGGTATTCCAGTAACAGACGGAAGGTCTCATAAAGCTCTGTATGATTTTCTTTGTCATATTCAGCAAGAGGTGCAAGCAGACTGTTCGATATAAGAAGGAGTTCTCTTTTCTGGCTTTCTGTCAGCGTTGAAAAATAGGAATACAGCTTATAATCTTTGTAAAAGGCGATCGTCTCCTTGGGAATCAGGGAGGACAGCAGGGCAAGGGAGTTCCGAGCTTCCATAAAGCTGGTCTCCAGCATGGAGGGGGAGCGGTAATACTGCCCGATACCGATCTTGCCTTCCAGCTTCATCGTCTGGCGAAAGGATAAAAGAATATGACTGGCAAGTGATGCAGCCTTTGCATAGGTCTTTTCCATGGAACCGCCAAACTCCGGAAGAAACAGAATCATCTCTTCGTAATTCGGATATATGAGAATGTGCAGAGATGATTCTAAAAGCAGTTTCAGAAATTTATGCACAGCATCGCCCTGGCTGCTGGAAGGATCTGAAATCGGGATCTGCAGCAGCATGATCAGTCGTATGGAAGCAATATCAATATCAAGTGCTTCACCTGTTGCTACAGCAACAGTATCATTTGCAAAATTCCAGTTCAGGATATCATTCAGGTAACTGATATACTTCTGGTCCTTCAGATGGGATGCCCGTATTTTATTCAATGTGATGGTGGCAAGGGCATTTTTTGCGTGTGAAAGGGCAATCTCTTGTGTTTCAGTCAGAGGTTTATCATGAAAAACAAGTACAGTTCCGTAGTACATGGAGGAAATAAAGATCGGGTAAGCTTTCACCGACTCTTCTGATCTGACTGTTGTCAGAGGTATCACCTCGTTTTCCGAAAGACTTGCTGTAGGGATCTTGGAGAGAAGGCTTCCCAGTTCTTTTTCCTCTTCCGTATTCTGATGATGTGTTACCGGAAAGATGAGTTCACCGGAAGGAGTGGCATAATATACCTTTTTCTGGAGAATCTCCTCCAGATTCTTTAAGAACTGCTCCAGAGAATTTCCGCAAAGCAGGAGGCTGGTAAGGTGGTTCTGTATCTGCAGGGAGTACTTCAGCCGGTCTGCCTGATAATTCAGAATCCGGTCCATGACCATGGAGATGATAGAGGAGTACGGTACAGTGTTCGGCAGAAAGATGATCGGCAGATTTTGTTCATCAGCCAGTACAAGAGCCTCTTTGAGGAATTTTCCCTCATAGCTTTCATTGTAACAAAAGACCAGTGCACTGGTACCGACATTGCTGGCAGCCCGGATCAGATCGACATGTTTTTCCGGATACAGTGCTACGGTTGACAGCAGGCACACGGTAAGCTCTTTGCTATCCTCCTTCATGGTCAGTCCTTCAAAAGGAAGGTCTGCATATACCGAAAATTCAATGATGTTCATACGGCTTATGGTACGGTTCAGTCCGTTTTTACCTGCGGCTACGGTACCAAGCGACAACGGATACAGAGTGATTGCTTCAGCTACTGTTAAATTCATAAGGATCCCCAATCTGTTCTTATTTATTATATTGGATGAAATGTCTGTATATACTGGTATAACAAGAGAAGGCTTATGTGTTGATGGTACATAGCAGAATATGGAATATGTACGGTTTAGACACAAATATGCATTCTCATATGTGCGCATACACATATGGAGTAATGATAAGATTATAACAAAGAAAACAGGGAATAGCAATTACATATAGGAACAAAGAATGAACGACGGCGTTTATCATTGAGTGATAAACGTCTTTTTTGTTATAACAGGAGAAATTTGTAAATCATCCGGTGAACAAACAAGAAGGAGAGAGAGTATGGCGAAATATTTAAGCAAAAGAGTTATGACCGGACTGCTGTGCGTGATTGTGGCACTGTGTCTGAATTTTGCCTTGATTCATCTGGCACCCGGAGATCCCATCCGCATACTTGTAGGAAATAAGGAGCCAAACCCCGAGCTGGTCCAGGTTCTGACAGAAAAATACGGACTGGATCAGCCGCCGCTGGTACAGTTCGAAAAGTATATCGGCAATCTGCTGCATGGTGACCTCGGTGACTCCTATTATACAGGAGAGCCAGTACAAGACATCATAAAACAAAAGCTGCCTCTGACACTGTTCCTTGCCGGAACGATGGTCTTTATTGCTGTTATACTTGGAGGACTGTTAGGTGTCTTCTGTGCAAAAAGAGCAGGCGGAAAGCTTGATACCTTCCTAGGAAGCTTCACGTATCTGTTTGACTCGATTCCGGGCTACTGGCTCGGTCTGATGCTGATCCTGCTGTTTGCTTCGAAGCTGAAGCTCCTGCCAACGACCGGACTCATCTCTATCCGTGAATCCTATACCGGCTTTGCCCATGTGCTGGATGTAGCAAAGCATCTGATTCTGCCGATAGCAACAGGCGTGATCGGAATCGTGCCTTACTACTTTCGTATCACCAGAGCTTCGGTCATTCAGCAGCTTGGAGAGGACTTTATCGTTACACTTCGTGCAGCTGGTATGTCGGAACATAAGATCTTTTATAAGTATGTCTTCAGAAATGCCATCATCCCAACAGTCACGGCAGTCGGGATTCACCTTGCTTATATGATAGCCGGTTCTACGATCATTGAAATTGTTTTTGGACTGCCGGGGCTTGGAAGCTATCTGATGACATCCATATCAAGACGTGATTATCCGCTTCTAATGGGATTTTACCTTATTCTGAGCGTTTCGGTTGCAGTCATGATGATCGTAGTCGACTTTTTATATACGCTCCTTGATCCAAGAGTCAGACATGTCAGTGATTGATCCCAACAGAATGAAGCTTGCAAAGGATATATGTGCAGAAAAGAGGATATTATGAATAAAATGAAGCATTATTTACACAGACACCAAAGGCTTGTTTTTGGATGTTGTATGGCCTTAGTTCTTGTTGTTATAGCAGTCCTTGCACCTGTCATCTCCCCGTTCGATCCGTATGATCTTTCAGATGAAATGATGGCGGGACCGGGAAGCATGCATCCGTTCGGAACAGATAATCTGGGACGGGACATCCTGTCCATGATCCTATACGGAAGCCGCACCTCCCTGATCATCGGTATATCATCAGCCTTGATCGCTGCTGTGATCGGAACAGTGATTGGTGCCATCGCCGGTTATTTTGGCGGAAAGGTAGATATGATATTGGGAGAGATCATCAATATCTTTATGATGATACCATCCTTTTTCCTGATACTTATCATTGTTGCTCTTTTTGGTTCGGGACTGTTCAAGGTGATGATCGTTATCGGACTTACTTCATGGACGGGCAATGCAAAGATCATGCGTGCCCAGGCATTGAGCCTTCGAAGCAGGACATTTGTGAAGGCAAGTGAAGCAGTCGGCGAACATCGGATGAAGATTCTGATCAAACACATCATACCAAACGGAATATTTCCGATCGTATCAAATACCACCATGGGTATCGCATCAGCCATTCTGATGGAATCAAGTCTTGCGTTCCTAGGACTCGGGGATCCGAACACAATCAGCTGGGGACAGCTGATAGCAAATGGAAAAGCGTATCTTACCAGCGGCTGGTGGATCAGTTTCTTTGGCGGTCTGGCCATTATCTATACGGTTGTTGCATTCTTTTTTATCGGAGACGGACTGAATGTGATCCTGAATCCGAAGATCCGTAATGTAACAAATGTGTAGAAAGGAGAAGCAGAATGTCGATATTAGAAATTAAAGATTTTTCGGTTTCCTACCTTGGTGACGATTATGTGGTCAGGGCAGTGGATCAGGTCAACCTGCATATAGAGGAAGGCGTATCGCTTGGAATCGTCGGGGAATCCGGGTCAGGGAAAAGTACCCTGATGCTTGGAGTGCTGCGGCTGCTGAATGAGAGGACATCAAAAACAGAAGGAGAAGCCTTCTTTGCCGGGAATGACCTGATTGCCATGACAAGGAAGGAGCTGTCAAAGGTTCGATGGGCAGAGATTTCGGTGGTCTTTCAAAAAGCCATGAATGTCTTCAGCCCGGTGCACACCATTGGGACTTTTCTGACAGATATCTACAGGGTGCACAGACCTGCGGCAAAAGCAAAAGAAATCAGGAAGGAGCAGGAGGAGTTGCTTGCCCTCGTGAATCTTCCGAAGCAGGTCCTCAAAATGTATCCGCATGAATTATCAGGCGGTATGCTGCAGCGCACGAGCATTGCCATGAGCCTGATGCTTCGGCCTAAAATTCTGGTGATGGATGAGGCGACGACAGCACTGGATGTTATTACACAGAATCAGATACTGACAGAGATTCTTGAGATAGAGGATAAGCTGCAGCTGACCAGGATCTTAATAACACACGATATGTCCGTGGTCGCAAATTTTTGTAAAAAAATTGCAGTTTTTTATGCCGGACGTCTGATGGAAGTGGGTTTTACAGAGGATGTGCTTATCAATCCCAAACACCCCTACACCAGAGATCTGATCAAGAGCTATCCGACCTTTGCAGAGGACGGAACAGGGACTGTGGTCAGGATTCCGGGCACGATGATAGACCTGAAGAAACCTTACGAGGGCTGTCCTTATGCAGAAAGGTGCAGTCAGGCAACTGATAGATGCAGAAAAGAGAGACCTTTAGAAAGCTTTGTGAATAACAGCTGGAGCTACTATTGTCATAATCCGCTGGAGGGAGGCAGAGCAGATGAGTGAAAAAGACATAAAGTCATCCGTTCAGGAAATGATAAACAGGCAGACGAAAAAAGCAGATCAGATCATACAAGCAGATCAGACGATTCTGCAGGTGACTTCGCTGAAAAAGTATTACAGACAGAAGAATAAAAGAAATGTGCTTGTCCGTTCGCTGGACGGAGTCAGTTTTGAACTTGGCAGAGGAGAATGTCTTGGCATCATCGGAGAATCAGGCTGCGGCAAGAGCACGCTCGGAAGAGTGCTGATCGGGCTGGAAGATGCAACGGCAGGAGAAATCCTTCTTGATTATGAAGATATTAAAGAAGTAAAAAAAAGAAACAGAAAAGAGCTGCGCAGAAAAGCACAGATGGTCTTTCAAAATCCCTTTGACACCTTTGACAATCGTATAAGAATCGGAGATATCCTAAGCTCGGCCCTGAAGCTCCATAATATAGGGTCAACAGCAAAAATAAGAAAGCAGATGGTCTTGGACAGCCTGAAGAAGGTCGGGCTTCTGCCGGAGGAGGATTACTATAAAAGATACCCTAATGAATTATCCGGCGGTCAGCTGCAGCGAATCTCTATCCTGCGTTCCATGCTTTTAAAGCCTGAATTTATCGTAGCAGATGAACCGGTCAGCATGCTGGATGTATCGGTACGTGCAGAAGTCATCCACATGCTCGATGATATGGCAAAAAAGGAAAATACTGCGGTGGTATTTATCAGTCATGATATTGCAACAACACGTTATATAGCAGACAGGATCGCAGTAATGTATCTTGGCAGGATCATGGAAATAGGCAAAGCCAATGAAGTGATCACAAATCCGTTGCATCCTTACACCAAAGCATTGATTTCCAATTGCGGGGATGCAGATCCGAGAAATAAAATGAAGCCGCTGCAGGTAAAAGGAGAACCGCCGTCTCCGATGAACATACCGGAGGGCTGCGTATTTTCTGACCGCTGTCCCTACGCAACGCAGCGCTGCAGGACAGAGGAACAGACACTGCACGATTTTAAAGAGAACGGACACCTCGTCCGGTGCAGATTTGCCATGCAGCATAAGGAAAATGGATAATCAGCAATTAAGATTATATAGAAAAAAGAAGAGAGGACGCATTATGAAGAAAAAGCTTATCACCACCATGTTAGTTCTTGCCATGATCGCAACGGTATTTTCCGGCTGCGGTAAGAATACCGTGAACAATACCGGTACAAAGAACACAGCAACATCAACACCTGCAGGAACTGACACAAGCACAGCAAATGATACTGCAGGAAGTACAGATTCTTCCACAGGCACCACAGACACCACGGGAGATACCACAGGAGATGCGACCGATACAGCCAATGCAGAAAAGACTGGCGGCACACTGGTAGTGGGCCAGTTAGCTGAACCGATCACATTGAATCCGGACGGCACCAATGACAACGGCAACCTTTTTATTATCAACAATGTATTCAATAAGCTGATGAAGATCAACAATGAGAGTGAAATCCTTCCCGATCTTGCACAGTCCTATGAAATCAGTGAGGACGGTCTTACTTATACCTTCCATCTGTATGAAAATGTATATTTCCACGACGGCGTTCTGATGACTTCTGATGACGTTCTTTTCACCTTTGATCAGATCGTAGCGCAGGGCGGACGTGCAGCAGAAAAATTCAACACAAACGTTGTGTCCATTACGGCACCGGATGCAAATACAGTTGTATTCCAGCTTGAAACTCCGGATGCCAGCTTCCTGAGCAAGGTCGCTTATGACGGCTGTATGATCCTTCCAAGACATATCTATGAAGGAAAAGATTTCTTAAGTGCCGACGCGCTTTTGGATCCGGTCGGAACAGGTCCTTTCGTGTGGTCAGACTGGACAAAGGGCAGCAGCATCACACTTGTGAAGAACGAGAACTATTTCATGGGACCGGATGTTCCTTATCTTGATAAAGTACAGTTTACCTTTATCAGTGACGGCGATACCGCAGTACAGGCTTTCCTGAACGGCGAGATCGATGTTCTGGGCGGTATCACACCGACAGACACCAGTGTTATCTACAGCAATCCAGAGGTTGCCAAGGATGTTGTTATGTACGCATCACGTTTCTGCCTTGCTTTTAATATGAATCAGGCTCCATTTGACAACCTTGAGGTAAGAAAAGGCTTTGCCTATGCCATGGACGGTGATGAACTGATCAGCAAGGCTATCAAGGAGCAGGGACTTCGTACCACCACCTACATCTCACCGCTGTTCAACTGGGCAGTAAACAATGATGCAGATGCAGCTACCCTTGCTTTTGATCAGGCAAAAGCAGTTGAATGCTTTGAGAATGCCGGACTTACCAAAGATGCCGACGGTTTTTATATGAATGTGACACTGGATACCTTCAACTATGCACCATTTACCGATCTTGCTCTGGTATTCCAGTATGAAATGGCACAGGTCGGCATAAATGTTACGATCAATATGCTTGAATGGGCAGCATGGGATGAGAAAGTAAATCAGAATCATGATTTTGAGATCACCATGACAAGTGCATACCAGGGACCTGATGTCAGCGCACTTTCTGCTTCTGTTGTGACAGGTCAGTATAACAACTTCTTTGGTTATTCGAACAGCGAAGTTGACCAGCTGATGGCAGATGCTCTCACAGCAAAGACCATGGAGGAGCAGGCTGTTATGTACAAGCGTGTTCAGCAGATCCTTGCAGCAGACATACCTTATGTTCCTTTCTCAGAGTGGGTCGGATACTTTACTTACAAAGCTTACCTGAGCGGTATGCCTTCTTCCCCGGACAATGTTGATATCTGCTCTAACGGTGAATATACCTATGTATATTTCAATGAGAAATAATGTGCTGCGATCCGTATATACAGCGATATGACAGAAAAATCAGGAAACAAAAACAACACAGGGAGCTTTTATGAATATTGAAGAAATATTACAAAATGTTCCGGAGTATCAGGAGTTCTATACAGTAAGTGAACTGGATGAGGCTGCAATGAAAATTGCAGCCGAACATCCAGAACAGGCTGCCCTGACTTCGATCGGAAGATCAGGAAACGGGCATGAGATCTACCGTCTGACTATTGGAAAAGGTTCAAAACACTGTATTTGCTTTGGCTGTCCGCACCCGAATGAACCCATTGGGGCAATGACAGTTATCACTCTGGCCAAAATACTGGCAGAAAATGAGGCACTGCTTGAAGAGACAGGTTTTGTATGGCATCTGATACCATGCATTGATCCTGATGCAACAAGACTGAATGAAGGGTGGTTCAAAGGACCGTTCGATCTGCTTCATTATGCAAGAGAGTTCTATCGGCCGGAAGGGAAAAGGCAGGTAGAATGGACATTTCCATTTTCCTATAAGGGGTACTCTTTTCAATCTCCCATGGAAGAGACAAAAGCATTGATGAGGGTCATAGAGGAGACCAGGCCTTCCTTTGTGTTTTCATTGCATAACACTGGATTCGGCGGCGCATACTGGTATGTATCGGAGAATATTCCAATACTGAATCAGAAATTAGAGGAAGCCGCTGTTCATCAGAATGTCATGCTGAATCGCGGAGAGACGGAATCCGCTTACATCAAAAAGCTGTCTGGTTCTGTTCACAGTATGATGAGCATCAGAAAATATCTGGATTACGCAGAGCAGCATGGATGCCAGGCTGATGAGATCGGTGATGCCGGTACCTGCAGTTCCGATTACATCAATTCTGTATGCAGATGCTTTACCATGATGGCAGAGCTGCCGTATTTTATGGATTCGCGCATACAGGACGAATCCTCATCCGGTAAAAATCACGCAATGATCGTGGAAGAAGGATATCAGTACCACAGACAGCATGCAGCTTTTTTAAAAGACCAGCTCAGCCGGATACAATCAGGTGTTTCAGCTGACAATCCGTTCGCCGGGTGGCTGGCAATGATCTTAAAGTATTATAAGGGAATAGAAGATACATCAACAGACGATCTGTTAAAAAACGAGGATATGAAGCGATATGCAACAGTCGCTGAAGAATTTGACAACGCAATACAGCAGCGCTATTTTGAATGTCTGAATCTGGGCATGCTGTCCAGATACTGCCGGTTCGAGCTGACAAAGGACGGGGCACACAGTCTGGATGCACAGGAACTTTTCAGGGAAGTCATGGCAGTGACAGACAAAGAATTGCAAAAATGGTGCGAAACAATAGAAGCGCAGAGCGATTATGAAATTGTGCCGATCAAAAGGCTCGTGTCTGTGCAGATAGAATCAGCACTTCTTGTCTGCGATAACTGGGAACAGATCGATGCAGCCATGAATTCGTGCGATACAGCAGGAAATGCCTGATAAAAACAGTGATAAGTTCGTTTGAAGGAGGAGAGCCATGAAGCTTCGTTCCTTTTGTATGAGCCGGAATGTCAGTTATTGCGAGAGCTATTCAAATGACCTGATGTTTCATAAGTTCTATGAGCTGGAAAACAGGAATCATGAAACGATCATTGCGGTGCCGGATGGATGTATCGATATACAGTTCTTCTGGAAAGGCAGTGAGTGCAAGGCGGTAGTCTGCGGCAGCTATCTGCAGGGCGAAATTTCCCTGACAAGCAGTTACGACAGATGCTTTGGTGTAAAGTTCAATCTGGGAGTATTTCCGGAGGTATTTACAAAAAGGATTCCTGATCTTGCCAACCACAGAATAGATTTAAACGATCTGCTGCTGGCAGAAGATTTTTTCAGGTATATCAGAGAGGATGATGCCTTTGAAGTGAAGATCAGTAATTTCAAGACCTGTTTTCGTTATCTGGAACAGAAGGAAACAGACAGGCTGACCAGCTATATACTGCAGTCTCTCACGGCGCAGACAGGGTCCTGCTATATAACGGCACTTGTCAGTGAGACCGGGTACGGGCACAGGCATACGAATAATGTTTTTAAAAAGAATATAGGACTGACGATAAAAAAATGTGCCTCCATACTCAGAATACAGGAAGCACTAGAGCGCATGACGAATGAGCATGAGGTCTGTCTGCAGCAGGAGAACGAGTACTCGCAGAGCTTTCATGAGCTTGGATATTATGATCAGTCACATTTCATTCATGAGTTCAAAAAGTTCACACTACATACACCAAATGACTGTGTAAAACAGGCGGACCGGATTCGATTTGTCTGATTTTACATGGTATGAATTAATTTGCAGCAGCAGTCTGCAGTAATAACCGCAATTTACAATAGGAAAGGAATCACAGCAGTATGATTTCAAAAAAAATGCTGGAGACCGGTTCACGTAAATCCATAATCCGGGTAATCTTTGATTTTGGAAAAGAACGTGCAGCCTTGATCGGCGCAGAAAATGTCTATGATTTCAGTCTGGGAAATCCAAGTGTTCCGGCACCAGAGATCGTTCATCAATGCATCAGAACGATGATGGAGGAAGAAAGCTCAACAGATATACATGGTTATACGCACTTACAGGGCGATATAAATGTTCGCAGTAAAATAGCGGATGACATCAACAGGGAGCACAAAACAGCACTGACAGGCGCGAATATCTATATGACGACAGGTGCAACAGCATCACTTCGAATATGTTTTTCGGCAATTGCCAATCCGGGTGATGAGTTTATTGTAATCGCACCATTTTTTACAGAATATCGTATCGGAATCGAACAGGCAGGCGGAAAGATGGTCATCATACCTGCACGCACAAAGGATTTTCAGATTGATTTTGAAGCTCTGGAGGCGGCAATCAATCCTGCCACAAAAGCACTGGTCATCAACAGTCCAAATAACCCATCCGGTGTAGTCTATACAAGAGAGACCATAGATCAGCTGACCGCTTTGCTTAGAAGAAAGCAGGAGGAGCTGCAGCAGCCTATTTATCTGGTTTCAGATGAGCCTTACCGGGAAATTCTGTTCACTGATGAAAAACTGCCGTACCTGCTGAATGAATATGATAATTCCATGGTATGCTACTCCTACAGCAAATCCTTATCAATTCCAGGAGAGCGTATCGGCTATATTGCTTTTTCACCTAAGCTAACGGATTATACAGATCTGTTCACAGCAGCCTGCGGTTCAGCCAGATATCTTGGTTATGTAAACGCACCGAGCATGTTCCAGAAGGTCGCAGCTATCTGCAACGGATCGGTTGCTAACATTGATATATACCGCCAGAACCGCGATCGTCTGTATGAGGCATTGATATCCTACGGTTATGAATGTGTTAAGCCGGAAGGTGCATTTTATTTGTTTCCGAAAGCAATGGAGGAGGATGCTTCCGCTTTCTGTGCAAAGGGCAGAGAGCTTAATCTCCTGATGCTTCCGGGAGACGATTTTGGCTGCAAGGGTCATGTCAGAATTGCGTACTGTGTTGATCCGATGGTGATTGAACGCTCACTGCCTGCTTTTAAAAAGCTGGCAGAGCTTTACAAAAAAGGTCAGGACTTATAAAAAAGGTCAGGACTTATAATAAAGTAAGTTTTAAAGATATGTATGCGCCGAATCTGCATATCTGCATAAACGAAACGGCGCAGAAAGAGGTCAGATAATGGACAAAAAAGAAGAATGCATTGGATGCAGCATTACACAGGAACAAAAAGACTCCTTCGTGGAATTATACAAGGAACTAAGGGTACTGACACAGCCTGATAAGATTGCTCCCTGTCCCTGTCCTGCTGTGCGCTGTGAATTTCACGGACGCTGCATGGAATGTGTCATGATCCACAGAACCTATAAAGAGCATGTGCCGGCATGTATGCGACCAATATTGTTAGACAAGGTCAAGGCGCTGGCAGAAGCAGTGGAGTGCTCTTTGGTCGACTGGGGCGTATCCCCGAAGGAGAAATGGGATTATCTGAAGGAGACATGTCCGCCGGATCCATTCACCACACCAAGCTGTTCTAAAGTGAACCGCCCGGCTAACGAAGAATAATCAGACAGGCATCATAATTACAAGTGAACTTCTTTTGTATGTCAGGCTTTTATCGCTGATTGGTACAGGGAAGTTTACTTTCATTTATATTGATGACTAAGCGGACAAAGAAAGGAATCATAACTGTATGAAAATCGTAGTCTATAATTATATGCCAAAGAAAGAAAGCTTTGACTGGCTCAAAAAAAAGTATCCGGCGGAGCTTGTTCTTTTAGAAGAACAGCCGGATATGTCAAATGCATGGATGGCAGAAGGTGCAGATGCCCTGAGCATTGTTACAAGACCGATGCCAGGAGAGCTGATCGAGGAATTCAAACGCCTCGGTATTAAGTTCATATCGACCAGGACCATCGGCTTTGATCACATTGATCTCGATGCTGCAAAAAAGGCAGGAATGGGCATCGGCAATGTCAACTATTCACCCTACAGTGTTGCCGAGTTTGCCATGATGCTGATTCTGATGACTTTACGTAAAGCAAAGCTGATACTCGACCGTTATGCGGTTCAGGATTTTACAACGGATAAAGTGCAGGGCAGAGAACTGCATAACCAGACAGTCGGTATCATAGGTACGGGAAGAATCGGTGCTGCACTGATCAGATTATTGTCTGGTAGCGGCTGCAGGATCCTTGCCAACAGCGAGTTTGAATCGGAAGAAGTAAAAAAATATGCGACCTACGTGACACTGGATGAATTGATTGAGCAAAGCGATGTGATCTCCATTCATATACCTGCAACAAAGGAAAATGAACATCTGATCAATGCGGAAAGAATCAGCAGAATGAAGGATGGTGTCATACTGATTAACACGGCAAGAAGCCCGCTGATCGATACAGCAGCACTTATTGAAGGCCTGGAAAGCGGAAAAATCGGAGCAGCCGGACTTGATGTAGTCGATGGAGAGGATACGGTATACTTTGCCGAACGAAAAGGTGTTCCGATCGCTAACAGAGAGCTGGCCATTCTTCGTTCCTTCCCTAACGTCATTATGACGCCGCATTTTGCCTTCTATACAGATCAGGCCGTGGCAGATATGGCTGAGAATTCGATCAGGAGCTGCATACTGGAACTGGAAGGGAAAGAAAACCCATGGAGGCTGGTGTAAGGCTCCGTAAACATAAAAACGGTCTTGGATGAATTTTATCCAAAGCCGTTTTTATGTTTTACTAAGTATTTCACCGAACACTTAGCAGTTTGGCCAGATTGTTCAGCATGAGCGTAAGCGCTGTAAGTCCGACTATGTTCCGAAAGAATCTGACTTAAGATACTTCTATAATATTTTATTTATTTGTAAAAAACATTACCAAAATCATTAGCTGATAGTGTATAATAGAAAAAAAATATGGGAGGACATATGCCAAAGATCATTGTTCAAGAACCAAAGAAAAAACAACCACTTGGAGATCTATACGGTCTGTTTTTTGAAGATCTGAACCATGCAGCGGATGGCGGTCTTTATGCCGAATTATTGCAGAACCGCTCCTTTGAATTCCAGGAGATCGATCACCCGGAATATCATGCGCTGACAGCATGGGAAAAAGCAGGCAACGACAGCGACATTACCTGCGAGATTCAGACAAAAGATCCTGTATCTGAAAAAAATCCGCATTATATAACGCTCACTGTAATCAATGACAAAAAAGAAAACGGGATACGAAATTTTGGGTTCGCTCCGGGCGTGCCTGTGAAAAAGGGTGCTTCTTACCGCTTTTCCTTTTATGCAAAAAGAGAGCGTGACTTTGACCAGCCGCTGGTTGCTTTACTGGAAGGTGCTGACTTACAGCAGTATGCTTCCATGGAAATGAAGGTAACTGGCAGTTCCTGGGAGCATTACACCGGAGAGCTGAGTGCTGCAGCGGATGACTTTGCCGGCCGGTTTGCTCTTTATATCAGGGGGACAGGGGAGATATCCTTCGATTTTGTTTCGCTGTTTCCAAAAGACACTTTTCTTGGAAGAGAGAACGGATTAAGAAAAGATATAGCCGTGATGCTTGCCGACATGAAACCAAAGTTCATGCGTTTTCCGGGCGGATGCCTTGTCCATGACGGTTCGCTTGACAAGGATGCCAGAAATTCCATGTATCGCTGGAAGAACACCATCGGTCCGCTCAAAGACCGACCTGCCAGAAGAAATAACTGGAGGTATAATCAGACCCTGGGTCTTGGTTACTTCGAGTATTTTCAGTTCTGTGAAGATATTGGTACAAAACCTCTTCCGGTACTTCCTGCAGCCTATGACCCGCACCACAAACGCAAAGAACCTTTTGACAGACTGCAGCCGTGGATCGATGATGCCCTGGATCTGATCGAGTTCGCCAATGGAGAGGAGACTTCACCCTTTGGTTTAGTGCGAGCAGAACTTGGACATCCGGCACCATTTCACCTAGAGTATATAGGGATCGGTAATGAAGAGGTTGGAGAAGGTTTCAGAGAACGTTTTCCTTTCTTTTGCAAGGCAATCAGAGAGAAATACCCGGAAATAAAGATCATCGGCACCAGCGGTCCGTTTGCAGCGGGCGGGGAGTTTGATGCCGGATGGGCACAGTCCAGGAAAGAGGAAATTGCTCTTGTGGATGAACACTATTACCAGGCTCCGGAATGGTTCCTTGCCAATCACCACCGCTATGATGCATACCCTGATAAGGGGCCGAAGGTATTCCTTGGAGAGTATGCTTCCTGGGGCAACGAATATTACAATGCGCTGGTCGAAGCATCCTTCATGATAGGTCTTGAAAGGAATGCCAAAGCTGTCGGGCTTGCCTGCTATGCACCGATGCTATGCAACGTGAATTATATCAACTGGCAGCCGGATATGATCTGGTTCAACAATCATGAGGTGTTCGGCACGGCAAATTACTATGTACAAAAGCTCTTTATGCACCATCAGGGTGACTGGCTGATGGATACAAAGCTGGAAGATTTTGAGATCCCTCTTGTAAAGGATAAGCCAATTTCTGGCGGAATCTGTCTGAATTCAAGGGATTCTGTAGTGGAGTACAGTAATATCAGACTTCGCAACGATTTAACGAACGAAGTGATGACCTTTGCTGATTTTAAACGATCTCCCTCTGATCTGCCGTTCAATATTACAGAGACTGATCTGGAGCATTATACACTGTCATTCTGTGCTAAGGAGCTGGAAGGTATTCAGGGATTCCTGATCGAATTTGCAAAGAAGGATGAGCATAACCGTTACGCACTCGAGCTTGGCGGCTGGCAGAATCAGGATGCCATACTTCAGGAATTTGTGAACGGTCGTAATATCTGCCTGATCCATGAGCTGTTTGAGGTTGACAGGAACACAGAGTACCAGATCGAGCTGACTGTCGATGGACAGAAGCTTTCAGCCAGTGTGGATGGAAAGAGGATCATTGCATCTGAGTGCAGGCCTGTTGTTATTGAACCTCTCTACTGCACGGCAAGTAAAGAAGATCTCTTTACGTCAGAAGGCTGTGGTGATCTTATCGTCAAGGTCGTCAATGTACAGGCACAGCCTGTCACTGCTGAACTTGATCTGACTGCAGTGGTAAAAAATGGATGCCGATGCAGAGTTTTTGAAATCTCTGGGTATGCTGCGAACGAAAAGAACAGTTTTGAACAGCCTGATAAAATAAAGCCAAAGGAATATGAATTTGCAGCAGAGGAGTCAGCTGTAACATTTCAGTTTGCAAAAGAATCGATTACTTTTCTGCGGTTTCATACAGATATTTAAAAATCTGTCTTTGATAATGGTCAAAATATTGCAATAATCAGTGTATTTTATTATTTACGAAGTGCCTGCAACAGCGTATAATTTATACGGACATAAAGTAATTTAGCCGTTATAACGGTGGAATGAGAGGGAATTATGGCAAAAATGTATATTAATCCCAATGTTAAGCTGGGACATATCAACAAAGAAATTTACGGCAATTTTTCAGAACATTTAGGACGATGCATTTATGAGGGTCTGTATGTTGGTGAAACTTCCGATATACCGAATCTGAACGGCATGAGAACAGACGTTGTGACAGCACTGAGAGAAATGGGCCTTGCGGTTCTTCGGTGGCCGGGCGGCTGCTTTGCCGATGAGTATCACTGGAGAGATGGTATCGGCGAAAAGGAGACCAGAAAAAGAATGATCAATACACACTGGGGCGGTGTGGTGGAAGACAACAGCTTTGGTACACATGAATTCATGGAGCTTTGCAGACAGATCGGCTGCGAACCTTACATCAATGGCAATCTTGGCAGCGGTACTGTACAGGAGATGTCTGAATGGGTAGAGTATCTGACCTTTGACGGCGTATCGCCAATGGCAGAGCTTCGCAAAAAGAATGGTGACGAAGCAGCATGGAATGTAAAATACTTCGGTGTAGGTAATGAAAGCTGGGGCTGCGGCGGCAATATGACACCGGAGCATTATGCGAATGAATACAGAAGATATCAGACATTCTGCCGCAATTACGGAGACAATAAAATTTATAAAATTGCCTGTGGTCCCAATGTAGATGATTATAACTGGATGGATGTGGTCATGCGTATTGCAGGACATCACATGCACGGTATTTCTCTCCATTATTACACACTCCCGACCGGAAACTGGAGCGACAAGGGGAATTCGCTGATCTTCACGGATAAAGAATGGTATGAAACGCTGAAGAGAACGCTTTATATGGAAGAACTCATAACGAACCATGATCACATCATGAGCAAGTATGACAAAGAGAAGAAAGTGGGTCTGATCGTGGATGAGTGGGGCACCTGGTACAATGTAGAGCCCGGCACGAACCCAGGATTTTTGTATCAGCAGAGCACAATGCGTGATGCACTGGTCGCAGGTATCAACCTGAATATCTTCAATAAGCACTGTGACCGTGTTAAAATGGCCAACATTGCTCAGCTGGTCAATGTACTTCAGTCGGTCATTCTGACAGAGGGCGCCAAAATGGTGCTGACACCGACTTACCATGTGTTTCATATGTATCAGGCACATCAGGATGCAGAGCTGGTGGACAGCCATATAGATACAGAAATGATCGGTGCAGAAGATAATAATCAGGTTCCGAACCTGCACGAATCAGTTTCTGTCGGTAAGGATGGGAAGCTGCATATCACCATCAGCAACCTGTCGGCTGCAAGTGCTTATTCAGTAGAAGGTCTGATAGCTGACACAAAAATTCTGACAGTGAATGGTTCCATAGTGACAGGTACCATCGATGCACACAATACCTTTGATGAGCCAGAAACAGTGAATCGCATAGCTTTCACAGATTTTACAGTTACAGACAAAGGAATAGATTTTACGATTCCTGCATGCAGCGTGCTGCATCTTGAGGCTGAAATCGCCTGATAGTCTGCGCTTTGAGAAAGCTGTTTTTGTCTGAAAAAGGTCCATTAGCAATTTCAACAGGAGCACATTTTCGAGTTCCTTATGGATTGCCGATGGACCTTTTTTTACTTTGCGGTTCTTTTGCTGCAATTTCAGAAGCTTCATACGAAGGCCCATGCATCAAGACCTTCTCCAAAGTACCTGTCCTGCTGTGAATTCGACCTGCAGCTTCTTGGCATCGAGCATCCAGGAAAGATAGGAGCGAACGGAACTGCCTACGAGCACATACTGTGCAAAGTTCATCTTCAGGTCATAGTCGAGAAAAAGCCTTTGCAGAATCTGTTCAAACATAAGCGGCTCATTACAAAGCAGCAGAATTTTTTCTTCAATCTCCAGAACCTTATCGATATTGAACTGTGCAAGCGGTGCTATATTATCTGTTACTGCGGCGTGTGCAGGAACAAAACAGGAAGCGTTCATACCTTTGACCATGTTCAAAGTCTCAAGATAAGCTGCGACATCATAAACAAAGCTGATTTGATACTTTTCAAGGGTTTCTTTACTGCAAAGGCAGTCTGCCAGATAAACCACATCATCCAAAGTCCTAAAGCCGACCATATCAAAAAAGTGACCCGGAAGGGATATGGCTGTCAGCCCCTTTGGCAGGCAGTTTTGTGTAAGCTGCTCTGCTGAACTTTCCTGTGCCATCAGAAACTTATGCTGCAGTTCGGCAGGAGGATACGCTCCGTATAAAAAAGAAGGTTCCAGTACAGGGTGATTCGTAAAATCACATTCAATGCCGGGCGCAAAAATTCTGCAGCCTGTCTGGTCCTGAAGATATTTATTACCGCCGATGTGATCTGCATTGGAATGTGTATTAAAGATTGCATCGAGCTTCCAGTTGTTCTTATCAAGCTGCTGTCTGACCTTTCTGCCGGCATCCTTGTCATTTCCGCTGTCTATCAGACAGACAGATCCTTGCGAGTTTATAAAGAGTCCGATCTTTGCCGGGCTTTCAATATAATAGCTGTTAGCTCCCAATTGTATTAATTCGTACATAATGCCTCCTTACCAGGTTAAATTGTTACGCTGGTTTATTAACCGTACCATTATATCACGAAGTGTGAAACACTGCAAATAAAATGGAATAAATTCAGAAAACAGAATATATATATTCGAGACAATGAATGATTGAAAAATAAACATGCAAACATGAATTAATCTGTGATATAATATGTACGTGATGATATGACAGAAAAATACGCACAGTCAGCTGTTTTGACTGACACAATATGGAAAATCAGCCTTATTCACGGGAAGGGGTGAGAAAGCATGAAGAATTTCATATATAAG
>QKDK01000313.1 GCA_003252135.1 Clostridia bacterium | reverse complement strand
TGATCCGTTGTGACGGACATGGCGTACCGGAGCTTTTGGACGCGATCCTGCAGGTGCTTCCGCTCGATACTTACGTAGAGCATCCGGTGAACCTGATGGAAGTCATGGCAGGAGACCCGGTCAAGACACCCATCTGGGACACCTATAAAGAAATAGTAACAAAGCATGACAGCCGCGGGGCAAAAACAGTCGGTAATATTGAACGGTTTGCGTTCTATGAGCAGGCTAAAACGGCATATGCCATCATAGCGACCGGAGAAGCAGCCCTTTATGCCAATGTCATGCTGCAAAAGGGTGTAGTTGTTGAGTAATAGAGCTTTCATAAACTGAGGACTTAGATGCTGTTACCATGAAAGTACAAGAAGGTATGCTCATTAATAAAACTTTATGATTTAAAAGATAAAGTACTGCAGGTGCAGCGTTTGATTTTGCTGCATACGGCAGTACTTTTGCTGTTGGAATCTTTGTGCTTTTACAGTTGAATATTCAGCGTTCAGTATATATCAGCTTGTTATCCTGTCAATCAGATAACCTTCACGAACACCCCAGGAAGAAATCTCGACCTCCTTGCAATCATAGAAACGTATGATCTCATCCATGATCAAAAGTCCGGGGAGTATGGTATGAATACGCTCCGGTATGATTTGAAGAAGCTTTCTCATACAAAATTCCTTGTCATCCTTAAGTTCCTCTAACAGCTTCGAAAGTTTATCACAGGAAATTTTGCGATTAGTGATCGGGAGATCATAAAAATCGTTATATAGCTTGCATACCGCACGAGATGTTCCGCCGACACCAAGAATCACACGGTTCCCATTCCAGGAGCTTATATGCTCCAGCTCTTTTCTGACCAGGGACTGAATCTCATGAATTTCTTTTTTCTTTGGAAATAGCTTTGTAACATGCTTGGTATACATGTTCAGAGAACCATAAGGAATGGAGACAGCTTCTTCTACCTGACTGTCGGAAAAGAAAACAAGCTCTGTACTGCCGCCGCCGATATCAACGACAATCCCTTCGGAAGCTTTGGTAAAATGAGTTGCACCCACAAAGTCGCACAGGGCTTCCTCTTTGCCGGTAAGAACCTCGACATCAAGTCCGGTACGTTCTTTGATCTGTTCCAGGATTTCTTCCGTATTGTTGACATTTCTGATCGATGCTGTGGCAATGATGGATACGTTTTCAATACCGACACTGCTAATGATCTTCTTAAAATCAGTCAGTATTTCAACTGCCTTGTCTATTCCGCGCTCGGAAAGCAGATTTTTCTTAGTAACATAGCTTGCCAGACCGGCCATATATTTTTTGTGAAATACATAGGACAGGTCTTTTTCCGTTCTTTTAAAACACGATAATCTCATAGAGTTTGATCCAATATCAATAATACCATACATAGTAATGCATCCTTTCTCTTTTAGAATTATACATAGGAAGCTTTTGATACGTAAAAGTAAAAATATTACATATAGGTCATTTTAGAAAAGTAATCCTGTGAGTTAATAGGTGTGTCTTTAGGTGCACACCTTTCATATATGCCATCAGATCTGAGAATTCTTGTTTTAACATTATCCTGCAGCTGCAGATGAAACATGTCAAGAAGCTGGTGTTTTAACGTTTCATCGAAGATAGGGACTGCAACTTCAATTCGCCGTAATGTGTTACGTGTCATCCAGTCGGCAGAACCGATATAGACCTTTGGATCATCAATACCAAAGATGTAGATTCTGGAATGTTCCAAAAATCTCCCGACAATGCTGTGGACTGTTATATTTTCTGTAACGCCTTCAACACCTGGAATCAGACAGCAGATACCGCGGACGAGCATTTCGATGGTAACACCGCGCATGGATGCTTCGATCAGTTTATTGATCAGAATAATATCTGTAATGGAATTTATCTTTAGTCCGATATAGGAAGGCTGTTTAAGCTCTGCCAGAGCTATCTGTTCATCGATCATCTCAATCAGCCGGTTCTGTAATCCGCAGGGAGCAACTAAAAGGTTTGGCTGCCCGGTCGCGACCTCGTTGATACCAATCTGCCTGAACAGGGCAGCCATTTCATTGCCAAGTACGGGATTGGATGTGATCAGTGCAAGATCGGTGTACAGTTCGGCTGTCTTTTCATTAAAGTTACCTGTCCCGATCTGTGTGATATATTCAAGCTTTTTGTTGACTCTTCTGGTAATCAGACAGAGCTTTGAATGAACTTTGACGCCATCTATTCCATATATGACCTGACAGCCAGCATTTTCAAGACGTCTTGACCATTCGATATTATTCTCTTCATCAAATCGAGCTTTTAATTCAACAAGCACAACGATTTCTTTTCCGTTTTCAGCTGCTTCGATCAGTGCTTCAACGACCTTGCTCTGCGATGCCAGCCGGTACAGTGTCATCTTAATGGAGATGACACTTTCGTCTTCAATAGCTTCCTGTAAGAGATTCAGGAACGGTTTTATGGAATCATAAGGATAATGAAGCAGGATATCCTTATTCGATACCTGCTCGAACATGCTCTTTGTTCTGTCAAGAGAAGACGGCCAGGCAGGCATATGTTTTTGATAGAATAATTCCGTATGATCGCGCAGTGCATCACGGATGCGGGGAACAAAATTCATGTTCAGCGGTACATTGGATAAAAACACCTGTGACCTGCGAAGGCCCAGATTAAAACACAGGGCCTGAACGATGGTCTGATCCAGCTCCCTGGTCAGCTCAAGACGAACAGCAGCAAGCTTCTTTCTCATTTTTATGGCCTCGGTCATGAGATCACGGTAGTTTTGATCTTCATCATCCAGAGAATCCAGATTGATGTCGGCATTTCGCGTTATTTTTACAAGAGATTTACCGAGAATAGTGTACTGATAGAAGATGCGAGGCACAAAATGCAGAATGACCTCTTCCACAAGGATGTATGTACCCGGTCTTCCGGGAAGAGAAACCATACGTTCAAACAGTCCGCCGCCGCAGTGTATAATACCGATTTTTTCTTTTCCGCGGACCGTTTCCATAACAACGACAGCATAAATCAGACCATTTGCCATAAAAGGGAAGGACTGTTTTTTTCCAACGATCATAGGTGAAAGCAGCGGTGATATCTCTGAATCAAAATAATTCTCCATGTAGGAGGTCTCTTCATTAGATAAATCTGAAAATTTAACAAGTAAAACACCATGTGACGCAATTTCTTTCATAATAGAAGCATAGATGGCATCACGCTTCATACAGAGAGGTGCAGTAAAATCGATGATGGCCTGCAGCTGTTCTCTGTCCGTCATATTTGTTTTATTATCGTGTATCACGTCTTTTAAAAGCATCTGATCCTGTATTGTACCAACGCGGATCATAAAAAATTCATCCAGATTGTTTTGGAAGATCGACACAAAACCCAGCCGTTCACATAGAGGAACGGCTGGGTCAGCAGCTTCATCAAGAACTCTCTCATTGAATTTCAGCCAGGATACTTCCCGGTTCATATAGCAGTTCTGGTACATAATCGCCTCTTTCTGTTTCCTGTAAGGTTAACTTTATTACTTTATTTTAATCAGTCTGTTCATCCGAAAATGGTGTGTCTGTTCAGGGATCATATTCTGTATGTGGTTGATTATCTGATTTGTTTTGACAGAGGAATGACAGAAGATATAAATCATGGCATCTGATACTATTATACCACTTTCAAAAACTTCTTCAATTTTTCCTGATAATTCTTTTTTTATTTTATACTTTTTTTCTTCATCTGAATCAGGCAGCTGTTTCAGGTCATCAATGTTTAGCTGTGTCAGAGGAGAACCTAGTATGCACATTGACTATAAGGACGCTTTCTTTATAATAACAGGTTCATTGTAGTAAATTGACCTTGTGAACTTCCATCCTGATTATGTAAAAACTATATGTATTCTGTGTAAAATAGAAGGATTGTGATATTGTCACAGTTTTTTTAAAAAAGTGTAGTATGATAGAGACAAAGAAAAGGAGGCATATATTATGTTTGGTTTATTTTCAAAAAGTAAATCGGTTCAGGTCAATGGTCTTTATGAACTGGTGGGACAGGTGAATTTAATTGACGTAAGAGAGATACAGGAGTTTAAGATGGGAACCATAAGAACTGCAAAGAATATTCCGATGGGAATGCTGCTTGCATCACCAGAAAAGTATCTTGATAAAAATCAGACGTATTATCTGATGTGCCAGTCAGGCGGAAGAAGCGGAAGATGTACCAGGACTCTTGCAAAACAGGGATATGATGTGATCAATGTCGAAGGTGGATACGGATCCTATACAGGAACAAAACGAAAAAAGTAAAAATATGGATTTTCGAAAGGACATCTTGCGGTATATTAAAAATGCGGTTGAACACTAGCAGACATTCTGCAAAGGTTCAGCCGCAAATTCTGATATCAGAGCTGCGATGGAAGACTGGTGCTTGCTGCCGTTGAACTCGACCTTCATTGGTCTGGACAGATCCAGGCTTAAGATACCGAGTATCGATTTGGCATCCACATAGCATCTGCCGGAGCAAAGATCGATGTTGTCTTCAATTCGTGTCATGAGCCTTGTAAAAGCTACAACTTTCTCAAATGAATTTAGTAAAATCTCCAAAGTGAAATTCCTCCATTTCTTATTTCTGAAGCAACTATAACATAAAGGAAATGCCTGTGTAAGCACACTTTTGTTAAAGAAATGTTAAATTTTATAAGAAATTCGTGCTTTGTCATTTATACAAATTGGTTTTGAAAGTACCAGAATTCCTTGACAATCAGAGATCAAGCTTTTATGATAAATAGCGGTGAGCAAAGGCGCTTGGTGTATTCCAGGCGCTTATTTTTATTGTTTCGGACCTTACGCCGTTCAAAAGCTCATCGGTCGATTATATAATTCATTATTGGTGAAGTGCAGGAGAATCTGCAAAAGACAAGGGCGTCTTTGTTTGTAAGATGCTTTCATGCGCTTTATTTGCGTTAAGGAGGATAACTATGGATACGGGAAATATTGCATTTATGTTAATTGCAGCGGCAATGGTGCTGTTCATGACGCCTGGGCTGGCATTCTTTTACGGAGGTATGGAACGAAGAAAAAATGTTCTTAACACGATTATGTCTTCATTCTTTATTATGGGACTTGCCTCTGCTATGT
>QKDK01000389.1 GCA_003252135.1 Clostridia bacterium | reverse complement strand
ATGATACACTGCCTTTTTTGCCAAAGGAATATAAATACGAAGTAATCGGTAATGTAAGCAAACAGTTCAATGTCGTTAAAAATCTTCTGAATCGTCCTGATGTCGGCTGTATTTATGTATGCACGGACTCGGGAAGAGAAGGAGAGTACATATACCGTCTTGTAGATCAGGCGGCAAGGGTGCCTGCCGGAAAACAAAGAAAGAGAGTATGGATCGATTCCCAGACTGAAGAAGAGATTCTTCGAGGAATCCGTGAAGCAAAACCGCTGTCTGCATATGATCATCTTTCTGATGCGGCATATCTGAGAGCAAAAGAAGATTATCTGATGGGCATCAATTTTTCAAGAGTACTTACATTAAAGTACGGGTATGGAGTACGGGATTATCTGAAGAAAGATAAGAATATACCGATATCTGTCGGCAGGGTCATGACCTGTGTTCTGGGCATGCTTGTAAGAAGAGAACGCGAAATCAGAGCATTTGTCAAGACACCATTTTATAGAGTGAATGCGACCTTTGACACACCGGTCGAAGGAAAAAGGTTTTTTGGAGAATTCAGAGCGACAGAAGGTTCTTTTTACTACCTGTCCCCTTTATTATATAAAGAAAATGGGTTTCGTGAAAAGCAGGATGCCATGGCGCTGATTACACAGCTCTTTGGGTATGAACCAGAGTATAACAGGGTGCAGGAATTGCCAAAGTGCATTGACCAGGCTGTATTTAAAAATGAGGAACCTCTTCTTGGTGAAGTACTTTCGATAACCACAAAAAAAGAGAATAAAAAAGCTCCGCTTTTGTTCAATCTTGCAGAACTTCAGAATGAATGCGCCAGAAGATTCAAGATCAGTCCGGATGAGACTTTGAAGATAACACAGGAATTGTATGAAAAGAAACTTGTCACGTATCCGAGAACCGATGCAAGAGTCCTTTCTACAGCTGTCTCGAAAGAAATCATCAAGAATATTTCAGGACTGGCTTCCATACCTGAATATGCTGAATTTGTTGATGAGATCAAAGCATCCGGAACCTATACAACAATCGCAAAAACCGCTTATGTCAATGACAAGCTGATTACAGACCATTATGCCATTATACCTACAGGGCAGACAGCTTCTCTGGGCAGACAGGGACAAAGTCTGCAGACCAAAGTCTATGATTTGATCGTGAGACGGTTCCTTAGTATATTTTATCCGCCGGCTGTCTATCTGAAAGCGGCAATAACTGTCAGAATCAAGAATGAATGCTTCTTCGCGAATTTTAAGGCATTATCAGAAGAAGGATATCTGAAGGTCTCACAAGGCAAAAAAGATGAACAGGATGAAATGGGAAGCACTGCAGTGAATTCAGTGAATGTAAGCACCGGAGCTGGAAATCAGTCATTTAAAGATGAGGATGACGGCGAAAAAGAAGAAAAAGAAGATGAGGAAGAAAGCCTTGGTCTGGAGTTTATGGAGGTGTTAAAACAGATTAAGAAAGGCAGTCTTCTTTCTGTTCGAGATATGCTGATAAAGGAAGGCGAGACAGCACCTCCAAAACGTTATAATTCGGGTTCCCTGATCCTTGCCATGGAGAATGCAGGACAGCTGATCGAAGACGAAGAGCTCAGAGCACAGATCAAAGGAAGCGGAATCGGAACCAGTGCAACACGTGCTGAGATTCTGAATAAACTGGTAAAAATCATGTATCTGAACCTGAATAAAAAGACACAGATCATAACACCGACACTGCTGGGGGAAATGATCTATGATGTTGTCGATGCTTCGATACGTTCCCTGCTGGATCCCAAGCTTACCGCCAGCTGGGAAAAAGGGCTTACGCTTGTTACGGAAGGAAGTGTTTCGGAAAATGAATATATGGGAAAGCTTGAGGATTTTGTGACCAGAATGACGGACAGGGTCAAAAGTCTGAACAATCAGTCACAGCTGACTCGCTGCTATGTGGATACTGCTGTCTATTATCCTACGAAAAAAAAGTAGACACAGAGCGATAAAGCAAAGTATTTATCCTTATATAAATGAGAGGAACAGCTTGGAAAATAAAGCTAAAAATATGGGGTGAATGCTTGCAGTTATACATAATTTCTGATATTATTACTTTTATGTAGTTTTATTTTGCAAATGGTGAAATCGTATGTCAGCCAGAGATCTGACAAGGAGTTTTTATGCAGAAATTAACACTGAAAAGTAAAATAAAAGAAGTATATGCCAATCCTGTAGGACATGACATACTAAAGAAGCTGCTGCTGCAGCTGAATATCGGCGAAAGCTGGATTATCAACCCTGCAGTACGTAATATGAAACTGGATGTGCTAAAGACCGTTGCCGGTAAACGTCTTGATGCTGAATTTTTTGATACCTTTCTCGAATTACTAAATTCTGAACATGATGTACCAAGAGAAGATGCTGTCCCGATAGAACCTGCATGGTGGAAGGAAGCTGTCTTTTATCAGATCTATCCCCGCAGTTTCATGGATGGTAATCAAGACGGAGTTGGAGATCTGAAGGGGATCATTGAAAAGCTTGATTATCTCAAAGAACTTGGAGTTGATGCCGTATGGCTGTCACCAGTCTATGACTCGCCCAATGATGATAACGGCTATGACATTCGCGATTATTACAAAATAATGCATGAATTCGGGACAATGGATGATTTCGATGAGCTGCTGAAGGGACTTCATGACAGAGGACTGCGGCTGATCATGGACCTTGTCGTAAATCATACATCGGACGAACATCCATGGTTTATACAGGCATTGGAAGACGCGGGTTCCAAATACCGTGATTATTACTTATTCAGGGGACTTTCGTGCGAAGATGAGCGCAAAGAGACAGGTGCTCCAAACAACTGGACTTCGTTTTTTGGCGGAAGTGCCTGGAACATCTACAAAGAAGATGATTGTGCGGCACTTCATCTGTTTTCAAAAAAACAGATGGATCTCAACTGGGACAATAAAGAACTAAGGGAAGAAATATACAAAATGATACGCTGGTGGCTGGCAAAAGGTGTTGACGGATTCCGGCTCGATGTTATCAATTACATATCAAAAAAAGAGGGACTGCCAAAGGGGAATAGATCCATTGGCGAACTGCTTGGTTTTTACGGTATAGAACATTATTTTTACGGACCCTCTCTTCATAAATATCTGCGTGAAATGAAAAAGGAAGCCTTTGCTCCTTATCATGCTTTTACCGTTGGCGAAACACCGGGCGTCGGTATGGAGATGGCAAAGCTCCTGACAGCTGATTACCGAAGAGAGCTCGACATGGTCTTTTCCTTTGATCATCTTGAGATGCCGGGCAAATTAAAGTTCGATGAATATAATTATGATTTGAACTTTCTTAAAAAATATCTTATTGAATGGAACAGGAATTACGGAAATCATTGCTGGATGTCATTATTCTATGATAATCATGATAATCCCCGTATGCTTTCTAAAGTTAATGCTGCTCCTGAATTCAGGGATTTTCTGGCGAAGCTCCTTTGCGTGATCCAGTTTACAGGAAAAGGCACCCCTTTTATCTATCAGGGGCAGGAGCTTGGCATGATCAATGCCGATTTTCGTTCCATTGAAGCACTGCGTGATATTGAAAGCGTCCGTATGTATCAGGAACTTTGTGAAACTATGCATGAGGATAAGGCTTTTCATAAAATTCTTTCGGGGACTAGAGACCATGCGAGGATTCCCATGGCATGGAATGACAGTATGCATGGAGGATTTACAAAAGGTACTCCGTGGATTTACGGCGGAGATGATTACATAACGCATAATGCCAAACAGGAGAAAAAAGACAGACATTCCGTACTGCGGTTCTATCAGGAGATGATTGCATTCAGAAAAGAGCATCCTGCACTGATCTATGGAGATATCAATTTCTGTGAAGAAAAAAGAGCAGATATGTTCTGTTATTACAGAATGTATCAAAATGAAATGTATTATATAGAGTGTAATCTGAGCAGTAAAAAGCAGCTGCGTAAAGAGAAGATGAACGGATATGTACTTTGCATGACAAACTACACACGGTTAAAAGACATATTGCGTCCATACGAAGCAAACATCTGGCAGGTCAAATAATAAATAATTAATAATTTTTTGATTGCATCCTGAAAAAAAACGTGTAAAATCAGAGAGTGAAATCACTAATTGGTTTATGATGCCGATTATACTGGCTCATTGATAAGGAGAAGACCTTGAAATTTTTATCGGCCCTGCTTTATTTCCTGCTCTGTTTAATACAGCCTGTCTGTCTTCCTATACCAGAAGCAGCAACTATCATTGGAGGAACCTTGGCCATTGGCGAGTTTTGGTCATTGATCCTTGGGGTGATCGGACTAGTTCTCGGAATAACGATCATGTATTTTCTGACAAAAAAAATCGGCGATCGTCTTTTTAAAAACAAAAAGAAGACAGGCCAGCAGATTGAACGATATATGTCTTATATAAAAAGGCATGCGATTATTATTACCGGAGCGCTGTTTATTATACCTGCCCTGCCGGATGAGATCATTGTTGTTGGAGCTGCTCTGAGCGGAATACCTTACAGGATCCTGCTTCCGATGGCTATTTTTACCAAAACAATATCAGTCGGAATGATTGCATATGCGGAACCGATGGCAGAGTATCTTCCTATTGGGAGATGGGAATTAATTGCAATTGAATTATGCGTTGTGTTTATTATTTCTATTATCTTCCGTCTTTATCAGAACAAAAAACAAAGACAGGAAGAAATAAAGTAAAATGTAAATGAATAATATGCTGAGGCTGAAACAGACTCTTTTGAACTGGAATCATTTTCCACTCAAAGGAGTTTTTTATTTTTATGGGAAAGTTCGCTGAGCTTACTCATACAATAAAAAGCACTCCGCGTAGGAGAGCACTCACGCGATAGGAATTATCACTATGGGAACGCGTTCGGTGCGAAGAATGTGTAAAGCGCATTCTTTGTTATGCTGTTTTGATTGTTTACCATCTGTTTATAGGAAGATTGTACAAATCATATAGTAAAAAAACTGTATGGAATAATAAGTTAAAACAAATGGACGGAAAACAACGAAAAAACACAGAAAAATTGAGATAAATATTTGCGTAAATGTATATTGCATGTAAAATTGAATACGATTGAGTAAAGTACATTATTCGCATAAACGAAT
>QKDK01000318.1 GCA_003252135.1 Clostridia bacterium | reverse complement strand
TGTATTCTCTGTTGTTTTCAACTGTACTGCTTTCTTCTTTAAAGCTCTCATATCTGCCGGTGCAGCTCGCCAAAGCAAAGATTGATATAATTATGATTACGGGTGAGCTTCTGCAGCTTACAATAGCTGTTGTTGTTTATATAATGGCTGCTATGTTCTTTGACAGGATCATCAGAAGAGAGATCAATTCCGGCAGACGGATGAAAGAACTGGCAGAAACAGATGTTCTGACTTCATTATATAACAGGCAGCGATTTGATGAGACCATGGAGAATCTGACTGGCAGCAATCAGGAATTTGGTCTGGCTTTTTTTGATATTGATCATTTTAAGAAAATCAATGACACACATGGGCATATGACCGGAGATCATGTACTGCAATCCTTTTCAAAGATCATGCAGCAGACACTCGGGAAAGACTGCTGTTTCAGATGGGGAGGAGAAGAGTTCGCCTTTATTTTTACAGACGGTGACAGGAAAAGCTGTGAAAAACAGCTGGAAGTATTTATTGAGGCAGTGAGAAAAGAGAAGATGGCTGATAACATCAGTATAACCATAAGCATTGGCTGGGTCTATAATGATAAATCATTCTCATCAGAACAGCTGCTCATCAATGTGGATCAGGCTTTATATCTTGCAAAAAGCAACGGACGTGACCAGATCGCAGAATTTATGGCTGGAGGTGACTAAATGAAAAAGATGCTGCTTACATTCATATCGCCTTATACCAGAATATATAAGAATAAGGATCTCTATAAAGAAAAGAAAGCTACCTATACGATCCTGTTTTTGTTTTTTATTGTGTCTTATTCTCTTGTGACATTTATTGTTACGATTGGATTTAACAATGACAAGATAAGATCGATGAGCGAGTTCCTTGTATGGATCATACTGGTGCCGCTGATATTATGGCTGATAAAGACCGGAAGACTTGTATCTGCAATCAATCTCTTTCTGGTACTTGGCATAGGTAAGGGCATAACGCTGTTTGACACGCCAATGGGAATTCAGCTTTTTACTCAGATGTCACTTGTTTCTCTGACACTTGCTGCTGTTGCTGTGAAAAAGTATCAGCTTTATGCCGGTTCTGCTGCAGCATATTTTCTTATTATCTTCAAATCATTTTATCATCTGAATACAGATATCTATTCGTCAGCAGACATTATTATTAATTACCGGCTGGCTGCATTTGTTACTTTCTTTATATATTTGCTCACCATTCATTATCTGAACAGTATTGTTGACAGGGAAATCAGTAAGGCCAGCAATATGAACCACATGATGAATACTGATGTGTTAACACAGCTCCCCAACCGGTATGCATTCAATGCTTACGTCAGTACCATGGAGCAAAAAAAATCATACTATCTGATGATTCTGGATCTTGATTACTTTAAAAAGATCAATGATACCTACGGACATCTGCTGGGTGATAAGGTATTGATACAGATTGCGGGGCTGATCAGAAGTAATCTGCGGCATGAAGACAGGGTATTCCGAATCGGCGGAGAAGAGTTCTGTATTATACTTGAAGACGTGACAGAAGAAAATGGAGGGCAGATCGCGAAGCAGCTCTGCAGCCTGATCTCTTGCACTGCACTATCAATAGCAGAGCCCGTTACTGCCAGTATCGGAGCTTCCTTTATCAGTACAGACTGGCAGGTCAGACAATTTGATCAATATTTTTCCAAAGCAGATAAAGCTTTATATAAAGCAAAAGAAAATGGACGCAATCAGGTCATGGTTTAATTGCGGGCGTGATAATGTAACAGTACCGATTATATAAATAAGCAGCATTGTATTTATCACATCATGATTTACTGGCGGAGGGAGACATTATGAAAAAAATATGTAAAGGAATATGGTTTTCATTATTTGTTTTTTTATTTATGGGTGTAATGAAAGAACAGGTTTTTGCTGATTATATTAGTGTTACGGCTGATAAGAGAGTTCTGTATATCGGCTCATATAATGAGGAATTTCTATCTGTTTCCGATGAGCTGGCCGGCATTCACAGTGTTTTTAATGCGCAGGGAATTGACCTTGATGTGGAGTTCATGGATACCAAACTGTATCCGGAAGAAGAAAATCTGCTTAATTTTTATGATACCATAAAGTATAAGCTGGAGCATACGAAAAAATATGATGCTGTCATAACAGCACATGATGCGGCTCTGCAATTTGTCCTTGATTATCAGGAAGAGTTGTTTGAAGGAATTCCAGTCTATTTTTATGGAATCAATGATTTTGCACGGGCAGAGACTGCCGCCGAAAATCCGTATATGACAGGAGCTATTGAGAAAGCATCCATTGAGGATAATATAAGCCTGGGCAGAAGCATGATTTCAGGAGCTTCCAAGGTGGTCGGTATCGTTGACAGCACACTGACTGGAATCGGAGATAAAAAGCAGCTTCTGGAAGCAGAAACTGAATTTAGTGACCTGACCTTTACCATTCTTTCTACAGCAGATTATAGTTTTGACGAACTGGCATCGGAACTGCAAAAGATAGACAGCAGCACGATCGTTATTCTGTTTACGCTCAGCAGGGATAAAGAAGGCAATTATATTGATCTTCAGGACCAGTTTGCATTTATCAGCAGTAATGTCAATGCACCGGTATTCAGAATCAGTATAGGCGGAGTCGGAGACGGCTTGCTTGGCGGTAAAATGATTGACTACAGAGAATTTGGTGTTCGTGCAGCAAATACCATAACGGATATCTTCGGAGGAAAAGATGTCGGCTCCATTTCCCTGGATGTGGACACACCATATCATTACGTTTTTGATAATAATATACTCGAAAAGTACAATATCAGTGCGGATACAGTTCCGGATGGCTCGATTATCATCAATGAAAATATCAATCCTCTCGTAAAATACAAAAAATATATCATGCTGACCTGTGCTGTGATTGCAGTGCTTACAGTTTTTGCCATTGTTCTGGTCATAGATAATATAAAACGAAGAAAGATGCAAAAGGCTTTGCTTGAGAGCAATGAAGAGCTTCAGCAGATCTATGAGGAGCTGATGGCATCGGAGGAAGAATTAAAAACACAGTATGAAACAATAGAAAATCATGCCAAAGAGGTAAGCTCGCTTTATCAGAAATATGAAACGGCAATTTCAGGGACGAACAGTGCTGTCTGGGAATTCAACCTGGAAACCAGACTGATTGAGATTTCACAGAACTTTGAGAAAATATTCGGAAAGAACATTCCGACAAAGGGAAATGTATATAATGTATTAAATAAACTGACAGAAAAAGAAATTCAAAAAGAAGTCATAGATATGATTCAAAAGTATATACACGAAGAAATAGATGAAGTAAACATACAGATACCGTTTATGAATGAAAAGGGTGAAAAACGCTGGATACTGTTACGAGGGAATGGCATCTTTGATCTTAATGGAAAACTGACAGACATGACCGGTATTTTTCTCGATATTACCAACGAAAAAGCAAAAGAAGAATATATCGAGTACTTTGCACGGCATGATTACCTGACCAACCTTCCGAACCGTATGGATTTTGAAACCGTGCTGTCAGAAGAACTGCGCCAGAACAGATCAGGAGCATTGCTGCTGTTTGATGTTGATGATTTTAAGAGTATCAATGATACCATGGGCCATTCATTTGGTGATGAGATATTAAAACAGATTGCAGACCGGCTGAAAAAATTATGCGACTCGAAAGTATATGTGGCGAGAATGGGCGGTGATGAGTTCTTTATTCTGGTCAAGGGAGCCGAGAACGAAGCAGCACTGGACTGCTTTCTTACAAAGATCAACCAGGTCATCAGCCAGGCCTTTGTATATGGGGCCATAGAGGAGTTTATAAACTGCAGTATTGGTATAACATTTTATCCAAAGGACAGCAATAACATAAATCAACTGATGATGAATGCAGACACGGCCATGTACAGGGTGAAAAAAAGCGGAAAGAACAATTACGTATTCTACCATGAGGATATGAAAAAAGAACTCAGAGAAAGAAAGGAAGTCGAAAATGTTCTGCGTCAGGCCACAAAGGATGGTAATTTTGAGCTGCTTTATCAGCCTGAAGTCGATGCATATACCGGAGAGATCACCGGTTTTGAGGCATTGCTCAGACTTTCAGGATTTCAGGTAAGTCCTGCAGTGTTCATACCTATTGCAGAAGAAACTGGTGATATTGTGGAGATTGGAAGATGGGTAGCGAAGGAAGCAATATCACAGATGGCAAGATGGAAGGAAAAAGGATTTCCGGAAAAAATCATGGCCTTGAATTATTCAGTAAAACAGCTTCGCGATAAAGGCTTTCTGGATTACATTCTGGCATTGCTGAAGGAATATAATATTGCGCCTGAATATCTGGAGATTGAGGTCACAGAAGGCATACTGATGGAAAAGACAGAAGCGACCATAAGATTTCTGCACAATATAAGAAATGCCGGAATCAGGCTGGCACTTGATGATTTTGGGTCTGGCTACTCATCTCTCAGCTATCTGACCTTTTTGCCAGTCAATAAAATCAAGCTGGATAAATCGATCAATGACAAATTTCTTGATATTGAAAACTTGCAGGTCATGGACAGCATCATATCTCTGATTCATGGACTAAAACTTAGCATTACGGCAGAAGGAATTGAGGATTATGATAAGTTCAAGAAATTAAAAACATGCGGATGCAATACGATTCAGGGCTACCTTTTCAGTCGTCCGCTGAAAGCTTATGATATTGAACAAATATATAATAAGATTTATCCGGTGGATGGTTATACATGACGCTTTCATTGCACAAAGGCAGTTGACTCATCGCTTCGATTCCAATACATTACAGGTGCATTCGTTCACTTGTCTTTGCGCAAGTTGACACGAATCAAGGAGGAATATAACTTTTGGCACCCGCATCATTGTATCAAAGAAGAATACTTAGAGAATCAGCAGGAGATATGATCCTGCTGTTTTCTGTATTCTGTAGGTGTAATCTGGTACATTTCTCTGAACTTTCTTGCAAAGTAGTTGTTATCGGAGAATCCGCTTAAAGCAGCAATATCGGTAATTGTGTGTTTTGTGTTCTTTAAAAGATCCATGGCATACAGGATACGCAGTCTTATGACATACTGCATGGGGGTGAGCTGATAGGTGCTTTTGAATATTCTGTTGAAATGCC
>QKDK01000144.1 GCA_003252135.1 Clostridia bacterium | reverse complement strand
AGACAGAATTGATGAAATGATACAGAGAAAAAAAGATTTTATGTCTGACAGAAAAATAATAGAAGACTGACAGCCCTATATGACAGAAAAGCGGGACTTCTGCATGGAATTTTGTTGCAAAAAAACGATGTATTATCAAATTGCAAAGGAGCTAGAATTGGAAAATCAAAGTATTATGGAAAACTTTGAAGTCGAGGATTCAGTGCTTGAAGATATGCAGGATGCTATCAATCATGGAATCATAGTGAGCTATCTGGCGGGAAATCTTGCAAGAGAGCTTGGTATGGATGAAGCATTCTGTAATGATATGGCGCGTGCCGGAATGGTTCATGATATCGGAAAGCTGAAGCTTGGTGAATATCTGTATGGCAGAAAGCATGAAGCATTAAAAATTGAAGAGATGAAGTATGTAAAAATGCATCCGACCATAGGCTATGATATATTAAAAAATATGAATTTGTACCCTGAGGTGATACTGGAAGGTGTTTTCCACCATCATGAGAATTTTGACGGCTCCGGTTACCCCTCCAATATGTCGGGGTATGATATTCCGGAAGCCTCCAGAATCCTGCGGATCTGTGATGTTTTTGCGGCTCTTGTTTCGGAACGTCCGTACAGGGCTGCATTTGATATTGATACAGCTGTTGAAATGATGATCGATGAAGTGAAGAACTTTGATATGAAGATGTTTCTTGCTTTTTTAAGAGTCGTAAACAATGAAAAGTTTGAGACCGTAAAAGAATATATCCGTGAGGCCAATGAAAATACGCTCGAGCGCAGGCTTACTTGCAAGTAGAGCAGTCATAACAGAAGGTATGCGGCATTAGGGCCTGAATCAGGGAATGGATATTGCATTTTTGTGGAAAGAATAGTATTATGTTACGGAGTAAATCGATAAAATCAGCGAAGAGAACGCTGCAGATATAAAATGGAGGATAATATGGCAGAATCAATGAGAGGCTTGCACAGGAGCCACAGATGTACAGAACTGGGTAAAAAGGATATCGGGACCACAGTAACAGTTATGGGATGGGTACAAAAGAGCCGTAATAAGGGAAGTATTCTGTTTGTTGACCTGCGTGACCGTACCGGTCTGCTGCAGATCATTTTCGAAGAAGGAGAAATCGATGCCGAAGGCTTTGCCAAGGCTGAGAAACTGCGTTCCGAGTTCGTTATTGCAGTTGTCGGAACTGTTACAGCAAGATCCGGCGGAGAGAATGAAAATCTGGCTACCGGAGCCATCGAGATTCGTGCGAAGGAAGTCCGTATACTGTCTGAGGCAGAAACACCGCCGTTTCCTATCGAAGAAGAGTCAAAAACGAAGGAAGATCTTCGCTTAAAATACCGTTTTCTTGACCTTAGAAGACCGGATCTGCAGAAGAACCTGATCATGAGAAGTCATGTAGCTACACTGACCAGACAGTTTCTTGCAGAAGAAGGTTTTCTTGAGATCGAGACCCCCATGCTGACAAAAAGTACGCCGGAGGGAGCAAGAGATTACCTTGTGCCAAGCCGTGTACATCCGGGAACCTTTTATGCACTTCCGCAGTCACCTCAGATCTTCAAACAACTGCTGATGGTATCCGGATACGACAGGTACTTTCAGATCGTTAAATGCTTCCGTGACGAGGATTTAAGAGCTGATCGTCAGCCCGAGTTCACTCAGATCGATATGGAACTTTCCTTTGTTGACATTGATGATGTCATCGATGTTAACGAGAGACTTTTGCAGCGTATGTTCAAAGAGACGATCGGGGTTGAGGTACAGCTTCCGATCCAGCGTATGACTTATGCAGAAGCAATGGATCGTTACGGTTCGGATAAACCTGACACCCGCTTTGGCTTTGAACTGAAAAACGTATCAGAGATTGTTAAGAACTGTGGTTTTTCTGTATTCACAGGTGCACTGGAAGCAGGCGGGTCAGTTCGCGGTATCAATATAAACGGACAGGGCAGCATGCCAAGAAAGAAAATCGATGCACTGGTCGAGTTTGCAAAAGGCTATGGAGCAAAAGGGTTAGCATACCTCGCTGTGAATGAAGACGGTACCTATAAATCCTCTTTCTCTAAATTCATGACAGAGGATGAGCTTGCAGCTCTTGTTACAGCCATGGGAGCACAGCCAAACGATCTGCTGTTATTTGCAGCAGATAAGAATACCACGGTATTTGCAGTACTCGGTGCGCTTCGTGTTGAGATTGCAAAGCAGCTGGAGCTTTTGGATGCGAATCAGTATAATTTTCTTTGGGTCACAGAATTTCCGCTGCTCGAGTATTCTGAAGAAGAAGACCGCTATGTGGCTATGCATCATCCCTTCACTATGCCGATGGATGAGGATCTGCAGTATCTGGAATCAGAGCCCGGCAGAGTTCGTGCCAAAGCTTACGATATCGTACTGAACGGTACCGAAGTCGGCGGCGGAAGTGTGCGTATCTTCCAGAGTGATGTTCAGGAGACTATGTTCAAAGTACTTGGATTTACAAGAGAAGAAGCATATAATCGTTTCGGCTTCCTGTTAAATGCATTTAAGTACGGTGTACCTCCGCATGCAGGACTTGCTTATGGACTGGATCGTCTGATCATGCTTATGGCAAAAGAAGATTCTATCCGTGATGTTATTGCTTTCCCGAAAGTTAAGGATGCTTCCTGTCTAATGACAGAAGCACCTAATGTCGTAGATGAGAAACAGCTGAACGAGCTGTTCATCAGGCTGGCGGAATCACTGACAAAGTAAGCAGATCAGTGTTGCTTAACTGATTTCTGACAGTTGACAGAGCATAAATCATCTGATATACTAATTTTAAATTTTAGTTTCTGTGATTTTTTCTTATACTGAATCACAAAAATTTATACAACTGAATAACATAATGCGATGAAAAGGAATAGTAAGTGATTCACTGAATTCAGAAAGCTGCCGGTCGATGCGAGGCAGTGGAAGGGATGATCAGAACTCACCTTGGAGCAGCTGTCTGAAAGTAAAGTAGGCGCAGCCGGAAACTGACCGTTACAGCAGGAGGATATGAACGTATCCGATGAGTGTGTGAGCAATCACAAAATTGAGTGGTACCGCGAAGGACTAATGATAAGTCTTCCGTCTCTGAATAGAGAAGGAAGACTTTTTTGCGTTCTAAAACAGCGGCAGGCGTTTTTAAGAACAAAGGACTGTGCTTTTCAACGGTATGATTTTCAAAATGAGCAAAAGAGGTTTGCTATGAAAGAATGTTTCTATGTAATCATCAGCAGTTATCTGGTCATCATCAATCTGACAGCGCTATGTATGATGTATGCAGATAAAAAAAGAGCAAAGAACAATGCCTGGCGCATCCCGGAACATACACTTTTTCTGGTGGCGGCTCTTGGCGGAAGCCTGGGAAGTCTGTCAGGCATGAGACTTTTCCATCATAAGACCAGACACAGGAAATTTGTAGTTGGAATGCCGGTGCTTTTTATATTGCAGTTCGCACTGGCGGTTTATGTATTTACACGATTGATCAATCTATAACAAATGAGGAGGAAAAGGTATGAAGATCAGTTTTTCAACATTGGGGTGTCCGGATTTTGACTGGCCGGATATTTATTCCATGGCAAAGGATTTTGGGTTTGAAGGAATTGAGATCAGAGGTCTCGGAAAGGATATTTACGCAGTCAATGCAAGTCCATTTGTCAGCGGACAGGTAGAAAAAACAAAAGAGAAGCTTGATTCTCTGGGGCTTGAGATTCCCTGTCTTTCAACAGGCTGCTGTCTGAAATATAATGAGGAACAGAAACAGGAAGAGGAAATCACGAAGTATTGTGTACTGGCCAGTAAGCTTGGAACCCCGTACATTCGAATTCTGGCTGACAAAGAGCCGTTTCCCCAGGATGTTGTTGACCATGAAGCGGTAGCGGGATCGCTGATCAAACTGGCGGGCATAGCAAAACAATATAAAGTAACACTGCTTGTCGAGACCAATGGCGTTTATGCTGATACCAAAGTTCTTCGCATGCTGCTTGATAAGGTCGATCAGGATAATGTTGCGGCACTCTGGGATATGCATCATCCGTATCGTTATATGAATGAAACCGCTGCAGATACCATAGAGAATATCGGACCCTATATACGCCATGTACATGTGAAGGACAGCATCATGCAGGATGGAAAGGCTGTTTATAAGCTGATGGGAGAAGGCGATCTTCCCCTTGATGATATGCTGACGAGCCTTGGTAATTACGGTTATAACGGATATATTTCACTGGAGTGGGTAAAGCGCTGGGCACCTGATCTGACAGACGCAGGTATCGTGTTCCCGCATTATGCCAACTATATGGAAAAATACAGGACCGATTCCTGTTATGAGTTACAGGACAATGTATCAAAGACCGGAAAATATATATGGAAAAAGAATATGCTGATCGATATGACATTTCCTGATGTGCTGGATCGTGCCTGCAAGGAATTTCCAGATCAGTATGCTTTTCGTTACACAGAACTTGATTACACAAGAACATACACAGAGTTCAGGGATGATGTTGATAAGTTTGCCAGAGCATTAATTGGCATGGGAGTAAAAAGAGGTGACCATGTGGCTATATGGGCGACCAATGTACCCTCCTGGTTCATCACCTTCTGGGCTTCCGTTAAAATCGGCGCGGTGCTCGTAACGGTGAACACTGCATACAAGATTCATGAAGCAGAGTATCTGCTCCGCCAGTCTGATACCCACACTCTTGTAATGGTAGATGGTTTTAAGGACTGCGATTATGTGGGAATCATTAAAGAAATCTGTCCTGAACTTGCTTCCTGTGAAAAAGGAAAGCTTTTTGCTGCCCGTCTTCCCATGCTTAAAAATATTGTTACGGTAGAGAGCACTGTAGACGGCTGTTTTACCTGGGAAGAAGCGATGGAAAAAGCAGAAACCGTTTCTATCGATGAAGTGAATAAGCGCCGCAAGGAACTGAACAAGCATGATGTCTGCAATATGCAGTATACCTCCGGAACGACTGGATTTCCAAAGGGTGTTATGCTGACACATTATAATGTTGTTAATAACGGCAAGGCGATCGGCGATTGTATGGATTTATCTACTGCCGACCGTCTGATGATTCAGGTTCCGATGTTCCACTGCTTTGGTATGGTGCTTGCCATGACGGCATCCATGACGCACGGAACAACGATGTGCCC
>QKDK01000208.1 GCA_003252135.1 Clostridia bacterium | reverse complement strand
GAAGTTTTTACGAAACTTTTTCTTTTATTCTTTCAAGGTAATTTCCTAAGTTAAAATTTATTAATACAGAAATCATTATTAAAAATGTTATACTTTCTCTGTTCTTTGTATCTCATATAATCTATTTTACACACACTAATACCGGTTGTATAATAATCCCATCTTAATGAACCGGTGGTAAATTTATGAATAGAAAGCAAAAACAAGGCGTATGGACAAAGGATTTTACATGTATAACTTCTGCAACTGTACTTTCTGCCATAGGCGGAGAAGCAATGAACCTTCCCATCAGTATGCTGGTCTTCGATGAAACAAAATCAACCTTTCTATCTGCGCTTATCATGGTATGCGGCATGCTGCCTGACATTATCCTTCCCATTCTGGTCGCTCCCCTGATTGATAAGGGACATAAAAAAAGATGGATCGTCGGACTGGACAGCATAATGGTTGTCTTATTCGCAGTCATGGGCTTCTGGATCAACTATCACTCATTTTCCTATGGGCTCTACCTTATCTTTGTTCTGGCTGTCGGAACCATATCTGTATTTTATCAGTTATCCTATCAGGCATGGTATCCTGACCTGATTCCGGCAGGACAAGAGCAAAAAGGATATGCTGTCAGTTCCACCATTTATCCGGTCGTCGTGGTCATCATGGCTCCGGTCGCTACCTTTTTGTACGGAAAGATTCCCATAGGATATATCTTTCTGCTCGTTGCTGCACTCACTCTTTTGTCAGTTATCATTGAAACCCAGATCCGTTCGGATGAAATCAAAACAAGCGAACGATATACCTTTCGCCAGTATACAAAAGATATCACCGATGGGTTTCGCTATATGAAAAAAGAAAAAGGCATCCGTAATATATACACCTATATGAGCATAACGAATGGTGCTTCCAATGGTGTTAATGTCATTACGCAGGCCTTCTATCAGACGCAGCCTTATCTCACAGTCACTATGCTGGGATTTTTAAAGAGCGCCGAGATGATCGGTCGTGTACTGAGCGGACTGATCCACTATAAAAAGGAAATCCCCAGAGAGAAGCGCTACATGTTTACAAAATGCGTCTATAGTTTTTATGATACAATGGACGCTCTGCTATTGTTCATGCCGTTTCCGATCATGCTTCTGAACCGTTTCCTGTGCGGTGGGCTGGGTACTGCCAGTGCGACAATTCGAAATACAGCCGTCCAGTATTATCTTCCGGAACAGATGCGTGCCCGGGTAAATGCGTTTTTCAGTGTTGTCATGTCAGTAGGCGGTGTCTTTTTCCAGCTGCTGGCAGGCGGTCTTGGTCAGATCATGTCGTATCGCCTTGCTGCACTTTTACTTGGTGCTGTTACTTTGTTCTGCATGTTCTTTCTGATCGTTCTTCCGGCCTCAGTGAACCGCCCGGTCTATGAAGCGGTGCGCAGCGAGACCTGATTTACATACAGACATCTTATATACTGGTCAGAATTAATCACACTAAACTCAAGCATATCAAAGGGCAGCAAACCTTTGTATATCGGACTGCATCCAGCTTATCACGCATATACGACTTCTGATATAAAGCTCATACTTAACCTTGCTGAAATACCGATCAATATCAAAATGCCACCAAGAATCAGTATCGACCTGATGACTTGATCAAATTCTCCGACCCCAAGGGCTATATAATCAGATAGTTTACTTAGAATATCCTTCTGCCACAAAAGTGCGCCCGCCGGGCGCACCCATAACAAAAGTCCCCTGCTCATAGAGAAAATGATGTGACCCCTATATGTTAGACCGAAAAATCTAACATATAGGGGTCAGTTCAAAACAGGGGACTTTTATATTCTTGAATTATTATCTCATGACAGTATAGCTGAGTACCAGGTATACAATATAGAATGCAAATAGTACAAAACCCATTGCCCTGTTCAATACTTTTTTCTTATTATAGCAAAAAACACGGAACAGAACAACGATCAGCACCATGGCCGGAAATTGAAGCATATAGAACGATGACGGAACTTCAAGCCCTCCTTTTGTCACAGCTGCCGCTGCACCTGTCACAAATAAAACATTCAGAATGTCTGCTCCTACAATATTACCTATGGCAAGCTCGCCATGTCCTTTTCTGACCGCGGTAACTGAGGTGATCAGCTCCGGCAGGCTGGTTCCAAAAGCAATCAGAGTAGCAGCCACGATGCTTTGCGGAATTCCGACACGTATCGCAGATATTTCAACAGCGGGAATCAAAAACTTAGAAGAGGCAATTACAATGGCTATTGCCAATGCCAGCTTAAGCAGCTGTATGAGCTGCGGACCTTTTTGCTCAGTAAGCTCATTATCGATTTCCAGCTCGGCAGACACTGTACCTGCGGCTGCATCTTTTTTGGCCCACTTCAAGGACAGAACCATATAAGCGATCAAAAGACCGATAAAGGCAATACCTACAACCTGAAATATACGTCCGTTTCCAGATGTCAAAACAGGAAGACTGACAAGGGTAAGCAAAATCACAGCAATCAGTTGAATTCTGCCCTGTCGTTTCACGACCATCTTATCGATTGGAACAACACCAATCATAGCAGCAATTCCCAGAATCAGACCTGTATCTGCTATAATGGAACCGATTGAATTTCCCAGAGCCAGATCAGGGTTACCTTTAATTGCAGCCATGACAGATACGGTAACCTCCGGCAGTGTAGTTCCTAAAGATACAATTGTCGCACCAACTACCATTTTAGGTATTCCCCAGTGCAATGACAGACTGACTGCTTCCTCAACCAGCATATCGGCACCTTTGCTTAATGTCACCAGCATTCCTGCTATGACTAGTACAAGTACCAGAGTAGGAAACTTGTCCAGCAATCCATAAATCAATTCATCCAACTTCTTTTCCTCCTATTGTCTGTTTTATCTGCCTATGACTCAGTGTTCTTTGAAAGTCCTCTTACCAGCATTCCGGCAATAAAAAAACTCTGCAAAGAAGCTAAATCACTTTAGCAACTTCGCAGAGTCTCACTGAACTTTCGTCACTATGGCCGGGAACTCATCGTTCCGTCTTGACGACCATAATCCCCTTTTACAGGTTTGTTACTCCCTCAACAAGAGCCATTATACGGGTTCAAAATCCATAAGTCAATGAGAAAAATTTATTTATACGAAATTTTACATGTAAAGCCATGAAAAGCATATGAAAAACTTCATGTACATATACTTCTAACTCTTACTCTCTTTTTCAATTTTCTCGATTGTCCTGTTCCTGATACATTCTCTTAATTTTGCCAGATAGGGTGAATTCTCAGCTTCATCTGTTCCGTATGTCAGCTGCAGCTCATATTCAAGCGGAAGCCAGGAGGATATGTCAGCCTCGTTATGCTGAATCACTGCCTCCATTTTGTCTAAAGCCTTATATAATCTTGCTTCCCTGGTTTGCAACGCACTCATTTCAGCTAAAAGACCCTGAAACTGCACTTTCTGAAAAACAGGGAAACCATCGACCCACGATTCAAATGCCTGATCCTCCTTTTCTGTATCTTCTTTTGTTTTAAGAAAGCTTGGAATATCTCCTGTAAAGGCTTCTCCAAGATCATGGATCAGGCACATCCGCAGCACCTTATTCATATCGAGCTCACAAAATTCGTCCTCTAAAAGCATTGCCATAAGCGTAAGTCTCCAGCTGTGTTCGGCTACGCTTTCTCTCCTTTTGCTTGAGGTATCTGAATGTCTTGTGTTGCATTTTAGTTTTTCAGCTGTACCAAGAATGGACAGCAATTCTTCCTGAAGCATGGCGTTCTCCTTATATTTTATACTTTTTATTTTTAGTATACCTTTCCCATCGTTTTTCGGCAAGAGCAGCCTGCCATATTTATCCATAAAAAAAGCTTGTTATTCTGATATTTTGCCTCTGGTCACAGAAAAAATCTTACTTTTATTTACCTTAAAATAAAAAATTATACCTTGCTTTGAAGTATGTTTGACAAACACAGAAGAATCCCTTACTATTATGTTCTGATGATTCAAAAAACCAGTAAAGAATAGGAGAACATAAGAATGAGCTTTACTTACCTGAATAAATTGCCCAGTCCGGCAGAAATCATAGAAAAACTTCCGCTTTCAGAAGACCTGAAAGCGCTGAAGCTGAAAAGAGATAAAGAAATTGCTGATGTTATAACAGGAAAGGATTCTCGTTTTCTGGTCATTATCGGTCCCTGCTCTGCAGACAACGAGGAGGCTGTCTGTGAATATGCAAAACGGCTTGGAAAGGTCGCAGAAAAGGTGAAGGATCAGCTGATCATCATCCCGCGTATCTATACCAATAAGCCCCGTACTACAGGAGAAGGTTATAAAGGCATCGCTTCACAGCCTGATCCGGAGAAGCTCCCAGATATGGTAGCCGGTCTGCTTGCCATGCGAAAACTCCATATCAAAGCGATGGAGATCAGCCGGCTGACCAGTGCTGATGAAATGCTTTATCCGGAAAACTGGTGTTATGTTGAAGATCTGCTCTCTTATGTAGCCATTGGTGCACGTTCGGTTGAGGATCAGCAGCACAGGCTCACAGTCAGTGGCTTTGATGTCCCATCCGGTATGAAAAATCCGACCAGCGGTGATTTTTCCGTCATGCTGAACTCAGTGTATGCCGCACAGCACTCCCACCATTTTGTTTATAGAGGATATGAGGTCTCAACACCGGGAAATCCGTTGACACATACCATACTGCGCGGAGCAGTGAGCAAGCACGGAAATTGTACGCAGAATTATCACTATGAAGATATCATACGTCTGATCGAAATGTACGACAAAATGAATCTTGAAAACCCGGCAGTAATTATTGATGCGAATCACTCTAACTCCAACAAAAAATACAAAGAACAGATTCGTATCGTTATGGAGGTCATGCATAACCGTATGATTTCTGCCGATATCAAAAAGATCGTAAAAGGTGTCATGATCGAAAGCTACCTTGAAGAGGGAAGTCAGAAGATCAATGAAAGAATCTATGGCAAATCCATCACAGATCCTTGCATCGGATGGGAAGATTCAGAACAGCTCATATATAAAATTGCCGAAATGAATGCAAGAGCATAAAAATATGAGCGCGTCGCAAAATAACTTTTAAGTTAGAATGCGACGCGTTCTTTGTTTTGTTCTACAATTCCTTCATCTTTGGAAATTATTTTCACGGTCTGTAAACTTCCATAAATATGTCGTTTTCATTTTCGTCAAATCTCG
>QKDK01000322.1 GCA_003252135.1 Clostridia bacterium | reverse complement strand
AAACGTTCTGGCCACGACCAGATTATATATGCTTAAGGCTCCCGGTAAAACAAGTGCCCACATGGAATCCAGTAGATTTAGCTGACGAATCAGCATAAAGGTCGGAATAAGTCCGCCGTTAAAAAACATTGTTATTGCAAAAAACAGCATAATTCCGTTGGCTCCCGGAACATCATCCCTGGAAAGTCCATAGGCTGCAAGCATGGTTACCGTGATATTGATGGCAGTCCCGACAGCCATATAAAAAATTGAGTTTTTAAAACCGGAAAGAATCTCCACATTATTAAAAACAATTTTGTAACCATCAATGTTAAATCCTACCGGCCATAGAAATACTTTTCCTCCTGTAACAGCAGTTCCGGAGGAAAAGGAAGATGCAACCACATAAAGGATCGGATATAATACAATCAGAAAAAAGGCCGTAAGAAAAATGCCGCTGATTATATAAAACAGCATGTCGCTTCCCGAACTTTTATTTATCTTTCTTATTATTGCTTTCAATAATCACACCTCTTCCTAAAAAATTCCCTGCCCGCTAAGACGTTTGCTCATAAAATTAACAGTCAAAAGCATGACAAAATTTATTGCCGAATTAAAGATTCCAATGGCCGTAGATAATGAGAAGTCACCGTTTCCGCTTGCCAGACCAACTTTGTACACATAGGTCGCGATAACTTCACTATAGGAAAGATTAAGGTCATTCTGCAATAAAAGTACCTTTTCAAACCCTACGTTCATTACATTTCCTGCTGCCAGAATCAGCATAATCGTTGCAGTCGGTTTGATACACAGAAAGTCAATGTACCTGACACGCTGAAATCTTGTGGCACCATCGATCTGCGCAGCTTCATGCAGCGACTGATCAACACCGGATAAAGCTGCAATATAAATGATTGCACTGTAACCGGTCGTCTGCCATATACCGGAAAAAACATAAATATGCTTGAACATGGTTCCCACACCCAGAATGTCCGGCGCGATCGTTCCATTGAGCATGGTATAAAGACTTCCATAGATCCCGGTTCTGGTATTCAGCAGCTGTACCACAATACCTACCATAACAACGGTAGAAATCAGATATGGTATATAGGTAGTCGTCTGAACTATTTTTTTATAACGATGCCCCGGAAATGCATTTAATAGCAACGCAAATACAATAGGAATCGGAAAACCGGCGAACAGGTAATAAAGTGAAATGGTCAATGTATTTCTCATTACCTGACTGAATTTATAAGAGTGGAAGAATTTTATAAAGTTATCAAACCCAACCCAGTCACTTCCTAAAATACCTTTTGTAAAATCATAGTCTTTGAATGCAATGATCAGACCACCCATCGGAATGTATTGAAAGATAATAACAAAAGTGATTGGGATCAACAGCATCAGATATATCTGCCACCGGTCTCTGATCTGTTTTCCGGTCGATTTATGATTTACTATAATTATATTGCCTTTCGAATCACAGGCATGTAATCTTTTGTTTTTTTTCATTAAGACCTCGTTTCTTCATTGCCGCATTTATTGATAGAATCTGTACAGAAATTAATTCGATATAAACCTCCGTACCATTTTGCAGCAAAAATGTGTATGACTAACGTACATGGCAATTATCAGTGACTGAAAATTGCCATGTACGAGGTTATATCTTCTTATATCAGCAGTTTTTAGTTCGAAGTCATTCGATCATATGCATTCTGTGAATAATCGATCCATGTCTGCAGACCCAGACTTTCAAGTTCTTCCAGATAATTATCCCAGTCGCTTAACGGTCTGTTCCCAGTTATAAATTCAGCAATTGCTGTATCAACATAACTTGTAACATTCTCCTGGATCTCAGCTAATTCATCCGCTTCTTCCTGTGTGTAGATCAAGGTAGGCAGAGTAACATCCGGATGGTTGCTGTAATACAGATCATAAGAATCTGATCTTGTTAATGCGGTATAGTTGATTCCACCGGATGATTCTCCCTGGTCCAGGCTCATGATCGTGTCAACACCAAGGTAACCTGGGTTGCAGTTATACCAATGCTTGTTCTGTACCGTTGACCAAACAACATTAAGAATTGCGAATTTACAGTCAATGCCTAACTTATCTTCATACATTCCTTTGTACGAGGAAACCACTGATTCATCGGAAGACCAATCAACATCTTTCTCCCCATATCGTCCCGTAAAGGATATATCGCTGTTATAGAAGTAATCACCGATTGCAAATGCTAATTCAGGATCTTCACAATCTTTTGTAATAAAATAAATCGGCTTTGGTTCTGCTTCTGTGTAGGCTGCATAGGAAACGCCTTCCGGTCCTGTCAGAGGAGCAAGCATTGCCATCTCCTGAAAGTTCGGATTTGCTGTTGATTCGCTCCAGTAACCGGTTCCGCCGGCTGCTGTGGACCCAACGATCTGTGTTTCATTGCTTAAGGTAGCGGTGAGCTGTGATCCATCCTGTGTAAAGATCGAAGGAGATAATAATCCTTCTTCACAAAGTTTGTTCATATAAACAAGACCTTCGTACCATTCATTGGTCGTAAACGGAGCAACTACGGTCGTTCCGTCATCTGCAAGCTGCAGTCCGTGATCATCACAGAAAGTAAATGAATTCATAAAATAGTAGAATGGATTGGTTCCCCAGCCTCCGGTCGACCCGGTAATTGCTATTTCATCATTTACACCATTTCCATTCGGATCTTCTGTAGCAAATGCTTTTGCGACTTCATAGAATTCTTCTGTTGTGGTTGGCATTGATAATCCTAATGTATCCAGCCATGCCTGATTGATCCAGAAACGATATGGAGTTTCATTCCAAGGTTCGAGATACGTTTTTGATAACGAATAGATATTTCCATCCGGACTGGTCGTCGTCTGAAGCATTTTGTTACGTGCATCTTCATCAACCTGATTAAAATAGGTTGCATTAGCAAAATAATCATTTAACGGAATAAAAATTCCTTTGCTTCCATATGTCACGATTTCCAGTGAGGTGAACTGTTCAAACAACAGGATGTCCGGCAGTTCTGAACCAGTTTGCGTTAACAATGCAAATTTAACTTTTGCATCTTCGCTCGCACTTGGTAAAAATACAAACTGAATATCCACATTAAACTTTTCTTCCAATAATGCAGTCAGATAATTTGTATCATAATCTTCAACATTAGAGTTCTGTGACAGACCAATTGTAATAACTTCCTTCTCATCACTAGCCGTACCATCTGTACTGTCCGTTGTGTTTGTACTGCTGTTCGTACTGCTGTCTGTGCTGTTGTCTGAGCTTCCGGTCGTGCTGCTGCCGGATGTATTCTGTGATGTTGCCGCAGTGTTGCTGCCTGCGCTGTTACCACATCCCCCCATAAGTCCTGCCAGCATAACGCAGACTAAAATCATAGATGCTATTTTCTTTGTGTGCCGCTTTACCATTCTGATACCTCCCAATACTTTATTCCTCCTTATTTTTTGTCAGATACTCAAACACCCGGTTTGAAATCCGTGACATCAGTATGCTGATTTAATGAGGAATTCTCAAGATTTAATCCTTTACCATCGTATCATATTGTAAGATTTGGCTGTCTCAGATTATGATTTTACTATCATTTCGAATCATTTTTACGATAAATTCCAGGAGATATCCCAACATATTTGTTAAATACCCTGTAAAAAGATGGTATCGAACCAAATCCACACTGCGAGGCAATCTCTGCATTGGAAAATGTAGTGTCATCAAGCAACTCTTTTGCTCTTCGTATCCTTAGTTCATCGATGTATGTCATAAACGTTTTACCGGTATGTTCTTTAATGAACTGGAACAGGTACTTTTCTGATATCCCGATGTGTTCACAGACAAAAGCCGCCGACATGTTGCAGTCGTGATAGTTTTCTTCCAGAAAAAGAAGTATTCGGTCTTTAAGTGCAGTGTTATTGCTATGACGCTTATTTTCAATTAGTCTGCATAATTCAAAGGATGCATTCATTAAGGCTTCTATCATAGCTCCGGCGGGTTCATTAAGAACAAGCGTTGGAAACTCAATTTCTGTGCTATCGATGGAGGATGCCAGACATGCATTGTATATTATCTGCCGTATTGAATAGAACAACTGAGGTCTCTGTAATTCAAAATCCTGTGTGTTGACTTTACATCGGCTGATTATCTTAGTAAACAGTTCTTCCACCTTGTTTCTTTCACCGCTTAACAGCGTGTTATAAAGTCCCTGTAAAAGCTCCATGTTAAATATGCTGTTTCTGCTGTCACCTCCAACCAAACTGTAGGATCCGACTGTATTTGTGTTCTCAACATAATATGCGCGCATAGCCTGTTGTGCCTGATTATAACATTGATGAATGTTGACCATGTCTTTTCCGATGGAGCTGACCCCAATATTAAAATCAACATTTTCTTCTATTGTCACTTTATTTGTCATTTCTTCAAACAGAGAAACAATGTACTCAACATTGGAAGGATCGTCCGGTGACAGAAGAATCATAAATATCTCATCACTTATGCCTGTATGAACATTGATCATGTTATTCTTGAAAATATTTCTCAGAAACTCTTCCGCTTTCAAAGATATCCGCATGCTCTCACCTTTATCTTTTGTGTTTATATGCATGATGACAACACAGAAGAATTCAATTGGTATGTCAAAATAACTCTTCATATCATTGTATTCTTCTTCTGTATAGATTCCTTGTAAAAACAGACGCTCAAGCATACTTGCATGAATCTGGCTGTTCAGAAGCTCCACTTTTACTTTGTATTCATTATTGGTTGATTTTATATTCTCGACCGTCTGCCTTATATAATCTATCTCATTCTTCATAGAGACAGATTTTACATCACCGGAAGAAACTACTTTCAGTAGATTTCTCATCGGAATATACTGTCGGTAGCTTAAAAAAAGTGAAAGGAATATAATAAGGAACAGACCGATACAAACATACACGACCAGCATATCGATAATCCCGCCGATTTTTCTTTCGATCAGTGATACGGGAAGGCCTATAGTCGTCGTAATTCCATATTCATCAATTTTGTATGTAAAGATCTTGTATTTTACACCATTAATAATTTCGCTGCCCAGTTCACCAGCAGAAGAATTCAAATCTTCCTTTCCATAGGAAAGTATGATCTGTCCTGTTGCATCTTTAACTGTTATTATTCCTTCTTCCTTTAAATCATTCGTTAACAACAGATCGACCAGCTTTTCTTTTTCAATGATAAAGACC
>QKDK01000386.1 GCA_003252135.1 Clostridia bacterium | reverse complement strand
TAAGATTTGCCCTGACGCTCCCGGTTCATGCTATAAAGGAAGCAATAGAAGCTATAAAAAGCAGCGGAATCATTGATAAGAGCAATTGATGAAGAAAAATGCAGGAGTTGTGCCAGGAAAGCGAAAAAAAACAAAAAAATGCTTATAATTTTGCTTTTCAAGTTAAGCAGAGCATGATAGAATAAAGTGACAGATTTTAGTGATTGATATCTCAGAGAAGGGGATTTATCAATGAATATATTCGGAGAACACCAGAAAGATTTTATCAGACAACTGAATAAAGAAAATGCGAAGAGATTACAGGTCATCGCCGTTATTGTTCTGGCTCTTGTATCAGCTCAGGCTGTGGTATATAGTTTATCGGTCAATGAGTTATACAATAAGGATCTGATCAGAACCAAACTATTGATCATTGTTGCCGGAACTATAACAGTTATTGCTCTGCAGATGTTAAAAAAGGATGTTAAAATAGCAGTAAAACACTCCAGTACTATTATTTTTTGCTGTTCTTTCTTTATGATATTTTTTGCAACGCTCAATACCTTTCAGGCGCAGGGAATTTCCAATGATATATCGATCTATCTGCTCGTTCTGATGGCAGTCATAGCAGCGGACAGAATGGAATCCAAAGCGACACTGATTATTCTGGCCTTGAACTATATCATTTTTGCTGTAGGGATGGAGTTTTATCAGAGCAATTCGATCTATCTGTTTTCTCACAGGTTCAATGGTGCACTGTGTACAGTGCTAGCATTCATCATTTCTCGTATGTTCTTCAGGTACAGTATCATGGATTTTAAAGACAAGCTGGATATTGACCAGAAGAGCAGAAGATTAAGAGATTTATCAGAAAGAGACGATCTTACCGGATTATACAACAGAAGAACCATATATTCCCGCTTGGAAGAATTGATTCAGAAAGCAAAAGAAACCAATAAATCAGTATATCTTGGTATTCTTGATCTGGATCACTTTAAAGATATCAATGACTTGTATGGACATCTTTATGGAGATGATGCTTTACGAATCATCTCAAACAAGATTTTATCCAATGTCAGAGCAGAGGATATTGTCGGAAGATATGGCGGAGACGAATTTGTCATTGTTTTTCATGATATAGATTATGAGTCTGTATATGCCATTATGGCAAGACTCTTACAAGAAGTGAATAAACTGGATTTTGACAAGTGCAAATTATCCTTTAGCTGCGGGGTTGCTGTATGGAATGGAGAAAGCAGCGAAAAGCTATTTGAAAGAGCCGATGCCTTTATGTATGATGTCAAAAGATACGGTAAAAATGATGTGAAGATCGAACAGCTCAAGGTGGTGACGCAATGACAAATACAAAGGTAAGTCCGACAGCAAAGACAGTTCCATTTGATGAACTTGCTTCAGGCATGAAGACCGGTGACCTAATGTTATTTAATGGTCAGTATGAAGGCAGTAAGTTCATTGAGATTTTAGAGTGCAGCGAATGGTCTCATGTAGGTATTATCGTAAAACTCGACACAATAGATGAACCACTTATTTGGGAAGCTACTTCCCTTACGAACATACCGGATGCTGTATTTCATGACCAGAAGCCAGGTGTCAAACTGGTCAGTCTGAGGGAACGCATGGAGCATTACGGTGATGACCTAAAAAAATACGAAGCTGCGAACTTTGCGTACAGAAAGATGAATATCGAGAGAACTGCTTCACTGAATGAACAGGTTCTGGCTTTGAATCAGAAGTATCACGGGATTGAAGATCCTTCCTTCTGGCAGATGATCTGGGATGTAATACAAGGCAGGATATTTAGAAAGTCCATACCGCTTGATAAATTCTTCTGCAGTGAGTTTGTTGCCCAGATGTTTCTGGAATTGAACTGGATATCTGATAAGAAACCAATTAATGCTTACATGCCATCTGACTTTTCAGATAGAGGAGCTAAGCACCTGCAGTTGTTAACTGGATCTTTAGACAAGGAGATTCTGGTCGGAATCAAGCATATATGATTTAACATATTTTTTGATTATACATTATTTTTTACGTAAAAGACCACACCTGTTGAAAACAGGTGTTTTTTTAGGTTGAATCTCTGCTAAATAATCTAGAATTAATATGTTTTTTTTATAGATGTTGATATAATGAAGTAAATACGAAGATGGCATGCGAACAAAGCGGACTGTGTCAGCTGCGGTAAATGTTCCAAAGATCGTCCGATGAGCCTTGATGTTATGAATGATATGGTAAAGAAGGACGCAATGACGCAGACCGAATGCATTCTGTGTGGTAAATGCGCTCAGAGCTGCAATAAAAAAGTGATCAAGATGCAGTTCAGAAAAGGGTAATGTAGTAAAGTGCTATTGACTGGTTTTATGGAGAAAGGAAAATGGCTATGAAAAAAGTCGGAATCCTTATTTTTAATGATGTCGAGGTTCTTGATATGGCAGGACCTTTCGAGGTCTTCTCTCTTGCAGAATGGGAAGAAACGAGAGAAAAGATTTTTAAGGTATACACAATCGCTAAATCAAAAGAATTGATCACAGCAAGGAATGGTTTGAAAGTCCAGCCTGATTTTGCGTTTGAAGATGCTCCGGAAGTTGATATTCTAATTGTTCCTGGTGGATATGGAGCGGAAGAGACAGAACGTTATGATGAAATGACGATCGGATGGCTGAAAAAGAAAATGAGTCAGGTAGAAATTATGGCATCTGTCTGTACCGGTGCTTTCTTGCTTGCAGAGGCGGGATTTCTTGATGGGAGAGAAGCAACGACGCATTGGATGGATCTTGATCGTCTGAAAAAAGAATATCCCAATGTTAAAGTTCTTCACAATATGAAATATGTAGATGCTTCTCCGGTCTTTACATCAGGAGGCATATCAGCCGGCATCAACATGTCATTCTATATTCTTGAAAAACTGGCAGGAAGTGATATTGTAAGAAAGACAGCAAGAAGAATGGAATATGATTGTTATTGCTAGAGCGAGGCCATATAGTGCATACGATTCTCCGGGTAAGATACTTGTTATTTTGCCGCCAGAAAGATCACGCAGGCATTATTTTCTTACGTTACAAAAAGAAGCAGGAAGGTTCCATAAGAATCTTCACTGCTTCTTTCATTGTGCCAAATTGAATCAGCTTATTTCGAAATCAATTGTCTTTTCACCAATCTCCTGTCTGCAGGATTTTATGGTAACGGTTGCCGTGCCCGGTCTATTCGTAGCTTTGGTTTTGATCCAGAATGCAATGGTTCCGCCAAGCGTCGGAATCAGAGATGGTCCGATCAGCTCGATGTCGCCTGAAGTTTCGATCAGGACTGCTTCTTTGTGATAGTAGAGTCGGTTCATATTCTCATCAACAAAGGTACAGACGATGCGGGTGGCATCTACTTCATTGTTATATAATCTGCAACTGTCTGCTTTCAGGATCAGGTCATTTAATTTTGGATTATTTGAGTAGGTTCTTCTTGCAGCTTCCCTGTCGTTGATATAACCGACAATGGTCGCACCCTGCCATCTGTCCTGCCAGAACTCGCCGTTATCTGTTACTTTAATGGGAGGGTGCAGCAGATTGCTGAAATTCTGGTCAGGATAATAGCGTCTGGTACTATCAGTCGAAAGTGTGACCTCAATATAGTCACAGTTGGTAAGTACATAAAAAGGCACCGGTTCGGTTCTTTCTCCGCGTCCAACCATGGAACATGGCTCAAGTACAAGTTCTTCCTCCGGAGATTTCTGACACTTATACAGGTAGGCAGACATCTTCGGAACACGGAACATGTCAAAGACACCATGGAAACATATTTTCTGTAAGGAGTTATGATCATTATGTGTATTATAGTCACTCATACACCAGGCAATGGCTCCGAGGTGTCTGTCATTTGCTAAAACTTTATTGAGAACTTCTGCATGATAGACAGCAACCTTTTCATGGCGTGCTTCGTTATCATCGGGTTTTGCGGGAAGAAGAGCGCCGGTATGTTCGCTTAAAAGATAGGGGAGCGGTGTCTCTGACTTTGTTACAGCGTCTGGTTCCTGCAGCATGAAAACACCATTTTCTTCGGGGGTATAATCATTGTAGCTGTAGATATCTTCAATCAGATTGCTTCCCGTCTGCCATCTTGCCCCGGTCGTAGGCCTTCCGGGATCAAGAGCTTTGCTTCTGCTATTTGTTAAAGTATAAAGTTCATCGTTATCCAGTGTTTCATTCAGTCTGGTACCCCAGAGAATAATACTTGGGTGATTGAAGTGTGTAATGATCATATTGTCGAGATCATTCATGACTACTTTTTTAAATTCATCACCGCCAATAAATCCCCAGCCCGGAATCTCTTCAAACACGAGGAGCCCAAGTTCATCGCAACGATCTAAAAAGTATTTTGACTGCATATAATGAGAGCAGCGTACCGTATTGATTCCAAGATCTTTTAACAGTTCGGCATCTTTTTGCTGTACGCTTTTACCAAAAGCATAGCCCGCATAGGGATAAGACTGATGCCTGTTGAGTCCAATCAGCTTGGTTTTCTTTCCATTCACATAGAAACCATGAGGCGTTGCTTTCAACGATCGGAATCCGGTGCGCAAGGTGTAAGCATCAACAATAGTATCTTCCTTCCACAAGGTGATTTCTATGTCGTATAGCACAGGGGTGGATGTATCCCAGAGACTGACATCAGGAATCTGCTTCTTTTCAAGAAGAATGTTGCAATTTCCTTTCTCAATCAAAAGCGTCTGCTCATACTGAGCATGTACTTTTGCATCTCTCGTAATCATGACGTTCGCTTTCCCTGTAAAGGAATCGCCGTGATTAACAAAGTGTACTTCAGGATAAACAACAGGAGATGAATCCTCAAGGTCATAACGGAACATGACGTCCTTCAGATAGACCTCCTCCTGGAGAAACAGGCTCACATCACGATAGATTCCGCCATAGATCAGATAATCAACGGTGGCACCGTTTGGCGGAACATCCGGTCTTTCATTGGAATCAACGACCAGCAGCATTCTATTAGAACCTGAGCGTATATATTCTGTGATATCAAACAGTTCGCTGGAATAAGCACCTTTATGCTGTCCTGCGAATGAACCATTGATATAAAGATCATAACAGGCAGATACACCTTCAAAAAGCAGCAGGATTCTTTTGTTTAAAGTCTCAGGCAGGTCGAATTGACGTACATAGGTTGACAGTCCACATGTCATGGTCTGGTCAAAACAATCATAAGGAACCTCCTTCACA
>QKDK01000170.1 GCA_003252135.1 Clostridia bacterium | reverse complement strand
GCAACTGTTCTTGTTCCGGCACTCACGGGTCTGAGTGTATCAACAACATTGTTATTTGCTGGTCTTGGTACTCTGCTCTTTCACTTTTTAACAGGTAGAAAGGTTCCTGCATTTCTTGGTTCTTCTTTTGCATTCCTTGGGGGATATGCAGCTATCGCACCGATGGCAGGTGCAGATGGTAAAACAAATGCTGAATTACTTCCTTATGCATGTGCCGGTGTTGCATTTGCAGGTCTTGTTTATCTGGTACTCTCCGCACTTATCAAGATATTCGGTGCAAAAAAGGTCATGAGATTCTTCCCTCCGATCGTTACTGGTCCAATCATTATTGCAATCGGTCTTACCCTTTCTAAAACTGCCATCGACAGTTGTTCAGCAAACTGGGGAATTGCACTTGTAGCCATTCTTGTGGTCATAATCTGTAACATCTTTGGCAAGGGCATGATCAAGATCATTCCGGTACTTATCGGTATTATCGCTTCATATATCGTTGCTGCTGTTACCGGAAACGTAGATTTTTCGGCTGTGAAGGAAGCTGCATGGATTGGTATGCCGGTTCATGGCAGTCAGACAGTGTTCTCGATCTTTGGTTCTGGTTTTGACAGTTCTCTGTTTATTACCGCAATCATTACGATCGTTCCAATCTCTCTTGCAACTATCGTAGAACACATTGGTGATATCTCAGCTATTTCATCTACGACCGGAAGAAACTATATCAAGTCACCCGGTCTTCACAGAACACTTGCTGGTGACGGACTTGCAACTACCATCGCTGCACTTTTCGGTGCCCCTGCTAACACCACTTACGGGGAGAATACCGGTGTTCTTACCCTTTCTAAGGTTTATGACCCGCTGGTAATTGAGATCGCAGCTGGTTTTGCCGTGCTTTTCTCACTTTCACCAAAGTTCGCAGCTGTCGTTAGCTCTATGCCGGTCGCAACGGTCGGCGGTATATCTCTTGTGCTGTACGGTATGATTTCTGCAGTCGGTGTCCGTAACATCGTCGAGAATCAGGTAAACTTCACGAATACAAGAAACGTTATCATCGCCGCTTTAATTCTGGTTCTTGCCATTGGTATCAACTACAGCTCTATGGGAGCTATCAGCTTTACACTCGGTGAAGTTACCATTAAGCTTTCCGGTCTTGCTACCGGTGCTCTTGTTGGTATCGTGCTCAACGCAGTACTTCCAGGAAAAGATTATGAGTTCAATGATGAAGAGAATGCGGATGAAGGTCTGACCTTCAAGGTCTGAATTTCCTGAGCTGATAATCAGAATCTATTAGTAGTATAAGAATAAAAAATAAGGTCTGTTTGCTGATTTCTCAGTGAACAGACCTTATTTTTATAGTTTATACCGTTCCCTCCGCTAACAGCAGATACAGACAGACGAGTTGAGTTTTGCTGCATATATCTGAGGTGCTCTCAAGAATTTCCTTTAGTTCTTCTTTGGTATATAATTCCGAAGTAATATCTTCATTGATATTATCCGACCCAATGATTTCTCCTTTGGCTTTTACAAATACTACAGCAACTCTTTCATCAGTCATTCCTGCTGATGAAAAGGCCGGCGGCAGTGTGAATAATATATGCTCCGCTTCAAGTCCTGTCTCCTCCCGCAGCTCCCGAACAGCCGCCTGTGCTACTGTTTCTCCACTATCAATAAGCCCTGCCGGAAAATTATATATATAGCGGTTCACCGGGATTCGGAATTCTCTGGAAAGCAGCACCTTGTTGCCAACTATGGGGACAATCATGACCCCATCGATTTTCTCGCCCATATGCTCTTTATCCAGTCCTTTTTGTCTGCTGACTGTATCATAGCTTCGCTTCTCACCCTCACTGTTTTCGTACTCGATCTCATACATATGAAGATATCCGTCATATCGTGTTTTAATATTTTTGATCTCCATCTCCAGTCCTCATTTCCGTATATTTTACTTCTAAACCTGATCTCATCGTGTTACTATTATTATACCCTACCTTTTTTGAATTATAAAGCATACATACAGAACAAATTCAGACAGAAACTGTCAGGATAATTTATCAGATATCTTTTATTATATAACTATCAGAGAAAGAAACTAAGAAACAAGTGAAAGAATAGGATCGAGCTTTCTTAGGAAGGAGGTGTAGTATGGAATGGACAGAGTGCTTACGACGCTCCATTGATTACATGGAAATGCATCTGGCAGATGAACTCGATATCGCTGATATCGCACAGGCAGTCCCTATGTCTCCCTTTTATTTTCAAAAAGGGTTCAAAGTTATGACCGGATTGACCCCCGGTGAATATATTCGTAACCGCCGCCTGTACCTGGCCGCCATGGAGCTTCTTGCAGGTAAGTGCAAAGTCATCGACGTGGCACTCAAATACGGTTACGATACCCCAGAGAGCTTTACCAGAGCCTTTGTCCGGTTTCACAGATGCTCTCCGACACAGATGAAGCAGAATCCACACCTTCTGACTCCTTATCTTCCTCTGAAAATATCTATTATAATCACAGGAGGTAATACTATGGATTTTACCGTAGAAAAAATGAAAGCGTTTCAGGTCATCGGTCTAAAGCAAAAGTTTCCCTTTGACAGTGCCTACAGCGACCTGCCGCAGTTCTGGACAGAGTTCAATCAAAAATGCAGGAATAATCAATTCAGCTCAGCACAGGTGCTTGCACTTGAAGACAACAAAATCGGTGAATTCGGGATCTGTATTGATTCACCAGAGGTAAAAGACGGATTCTATTATATGATTGCAGGAGCTTATCAGGGCGGTGACGTACCGGAAGGCTTTGAACTATATGATATCCCGGCTTTGCAGTGGGCAAAGTTCAGATGCACCGGTCCTATGCCAGGTGCTCTTCAGTCAGTGAATACCAAGATCTTTCAGGAGTGGCTGCCCGGTAATGACAGATACCAGATCGCTGATTCCTTTAACCTTGAATGGTATTCCTGCGGGGACACTTCTTCCCTTGATTATGAAAGTGCAATATGGATACCTGTAAAGGATAAGTAAACAGGCTTGCAAAAGCCCTTATGGGAAATCGTAACAGACTTGTATTACACCTTTACCTTGCTCTTTCGCAATTGCTTTTCTACAAGAATTTCATGTACTACAACAGAAGTGATAATGATTCCCCCGCCAAGCATCGACATTATACCCATCTTTTCTCCGGCGAATATCAATACCCAGATTGGGTTCAACAATGGTTCAAGCACAGGAATGATAATTGCTTCAACAGTAGAAACATGCTTTATTGCAAGAGCATACAGTACATAGGAGATACCAAGCTGGAAGATACCAAGTATCAGAAGACTTACCATCGAGGTCATGTCCGGCAAATGCCTTGGAAGGAACGGAATCGATACAAGAAATGTCAATATATTACCAAGCAGTGTCACTTCAACGGCAGAGCCTTCGGACTTTCGAAGCAGCAGCACCATTCCGGCCATAACGATGCCACTGAGTAAAGCAATGAAATTCCCGAGCGCAGAGCCAACACCAAAATCGCCGGTAAAGAAAAGTGCCATCCCGGCAAGCACACAGACTATGGTAAGCAGATCATTTTTCTTTGGACGTTCTTTATAGAACAGAGCAGAAAAAATCAAGACCCATATCGGTGCCGTGAACTGAAGAAATATTGCGTTGGCAGAGGTTGTCAGCTTATTGGCTGCCACAAAGCAGAACAGCAGCGCAGAATAAAAAACTGCACCAAGTATATTGGTCTTATTAAAATGTATTTTAGGTTTTTTTAAATATACCACCATGACAAGGGCTGCTACACCACTGCGCAGCCCTGATATGGCCAAAGGATTGAGATCCACAAGCTTTATAAATAATCCCCCGATGCTCCATAAGATAGATGCTATCACCAAAAAATTTATGGCTTTTTTCCTGCTCATTTTCTTTGCTTCTCCTCACTGCTTTTGTTAATAATCACATGTTGAATCAATATCTCAACTCATTATAGTGATATCAAGAATAAGTTTCAACCAGAACTTATATTCCTGCTTGTTCGCTCTTTGCAAGGTAATCTCCAAACTGCAGCTTTGCTGCTTCCACTTTCTCCTCCATGTCCTTTGTCTTGTCAATACCGTCTTCCCACCACCAGCTCTTAATGGTAAAAGTATCTCCTTTTCTGTATATCTCCGGTTCAAAACGTGCCACCAGCTGATTGCCGTATAGTACAGGAAGAACATAATAACCATACTTTCTCTTTACGACTGGTGTGTAGACCTCCCAGCGGTAATCAAAATCAAAAACTCTGCTGACCATCTCCCTGTCCCACAAAAGATTATCCAGCGGTGCAAGAAAGCAGGCTCTCTTTTCTGCTTTTTTCTCCGCCAGAAATCTCTGATCCTCTGCTGCCATAAAAAACGGCTCCTTGATACCCTCTATTTCTGTTCTGATGATCTCACCTGTTTCTTCAAGACGTTTTAGGGAAGCTTCTCTTGTCTCGCGGTCTGATAAAAACTGCCCTTGCCACCCTCCTCCTCTTTTGCTCCAGAGGAGCCCAATACTCCTTATTCTCCGTTTCACATACCAGTCGATATATTCATCCTGGCTTCTGTCATCCTTTCGGGCAAGCAGTTCTGCAGGAAGTATATTTTCCGTAAAGTCATAAAACTTGTTCACGTTCTTTTTATAACGAAGACTAAGTTCTCCTATATTATAAAGGTAATCAAGTGCGGCACTGGAAAGCTTTTTATGGCCCCAGCGGCTTTCTCTGCTTTCTCCAATAGACAGATCCTTGCTCCCTGTTGCACCATTTTCACGGATAAATGCCCTGACCTCATCCAGAATATCAAGCACGTCTGTTTGTCCACGGTAGGACAGGGTTCTCATAACGCTTTGCCTGACTGCCATTCTGACTCTCTGAAAATATGGAAATTCACTGCTTCTGTATATGCACATCTCTTTATCGACACCGTCATAAAGTACATGCTGTTTATAAAGCAGGTCATACAGAAATTCTTGCCGGTAGTCTCTTATCCTGGCCTGCAATACCAGCTCTGCATTGCGGCTGACAACATCCAGCGGATCGAACTGAATACTGTTCAATCTGTCGAAGCACTTCATTACCCCGTCTGTTCCTGAAAAATCCTCTGCCCAGTTCAGGTTATGATAGTTGATGAGAAAACTTCTGGCTTGTTCTTTTGATAGCTTTGGCTGTCCGATCATTGAAACCTCCTCTTACTCTGTTGCATTTACTGTTGTATTTGCTATCGC
>QKDK01000291.1 GCA_003252135.1 Clostridia bacterium | reverse complement strand
TCTCAACAACTTTTCCGGCATAAGTCTTGAAATCCGGAGAAAGTGCTTCTTTAAAGCACACTGCTTTTGCTGCTATGACATGCATCAGCGGTCCGCCCTGAATTCCCGGAAAAATAGCTTTGTTCAATTTATGATCATTGGCAAATTCTTCGCTGGATAAGATCATACCGCCTCTTGGTCCCCTCAGTGTCTTATGCGTTGTTGTTGTTGTAACATGAGCATAAGGAATGGGACTTTCATGATATCCGCCTACGACAAGACCTGCGATATGTGCAATATCAGCCATCAGGTACGCACCTACCATATCAGCTATTTCACGGAACTTCTTAAAATCTATCTTGCGGGCATATGCACTGGCGCCGCATACTATCATCTTTGGTTTACATTCCTTTGCAATGCGCTCCACTTCTGCATAGTCAATGTATCCGGCTTCATTTACCCCATAAGGTACAATATTAAAATACGAGCCCGAAAAATTCACTGGGCTCCCGTGTGAAAGATGTCCGCCATGTGCCAGATTCATTCCCATTACCGTATCGCCAGGCTGCAGTAAGGCAAAAAACACAGCCATATTTGCCTGTGCTCCGGAATGTGGCTGAACATTAGCATAGGTGCAGGAAAACAGTTCTTTTGCGCGTTCAATGGCAAGATTTTCTGCAAGATCCACAAACTCACAACCGCCATAATAACGTTTTCCAGGATATCCTTCCGCATATTTGTTGGTCAGCGGGCTTCCCATGGCTGCCATAACCGCATCGCTGACGAAGTTCTCAGATGCTATCAATTCAATATGACTTTCCTGACGGCCCATTTCTTTGGAGATAGCTTCTGCCAAATCCGGATCAGCCGCTTTAATGCTTTCAAATGAATACATATTTTTCACCACAATCCCTTCTATATTCTTGCATCCTGTTACATTTTACTAGCGCTTAGTATACCACATTTCTATATAAAAACAAGGCAATTTCATAATTTTATCTTAAATCAGCTTCAGTCAGCGATAGTTTTATTGATGCCTTCTGGCACTTTTTTTCAACTTATGGTATGATGATTCCAGAAATTGCAGGCACGTAAAATTAATTTACCTGTACAGGGGAGGATACTACATGGACAACATGGAACTAGAGCAGATACTGACTAAACAAAGGAATTTTTTTGCTGCGAATGTTACGAAATCAGTAAATTATCGAATTGAATGTCTGAAGAAGCTTCGCAGCAGTCTGATCCGCTATGAGAGGGAAATAGAAGCCGCACTGTTTGATGATCTTGGAAAAAGTCATTTTGAATCAGTCATGACAGAGATCGGTATGGTGCATGATGAATTAAATTATATGATACGTAACATACCGCGTCTGTCAAAGGCAAAACGAAAAAAAGTTTCCCTTTCACAGTTTCCGGCCAGAAGTTATTCTGTCCCCGAACCATATGGCACAGTTCTGATCATGAGCCCATGGAATTATCCTTTTCTCCTTAGCATTGATCCTCTGATCGATGCTCTGGCTGCAGGCAACACGGTCATCTTAAAACCCAGTGCCTATGCACCATCAACCAGTAAGGTTCTTGCTGCACTGCTGAAAGACTGTCTTCCGGCAGAAGTCGCAGCGGTTGTAGAAGGCGGCAGAGATATCAACTCCTCCCTTCTGGACATGAAATTTGATTACATATTTTTTACAGGCAGTGTGGCTGTCGGTAAGCTTGTCATGAAGAAAGCTTCAGAGTTTCTGACACCTGTCACTCTGGAACTCGGCGGAAAAAGTCCTTGTATTGTCGATGAGACTGCAAATCTAAAGATTGCAGCCAAACGTATCGTGTTCGGTAAGTTCCTGAATCTTGGTCAGACCTGTGTTGCTCCTGATTATCTGTTTGTCCATTCCTCTGTGAAAGATGCGCTGGTCGCTGAAATTAAAACCACCATAACAAAGTTTCTTGGTAATGTTCCTCTTGATAACGAACATTACGGAAAAATAATTAACGAAAAACATTTTCAGCGGCTGATCGGTCTGATGGACGGTGAAAAAATACTTGTTGGCGGTGAATACGACAACAGGCTGCGTATAGCACCAACGCTTCTTGATCATATAACTGCAGACAGCCCCTGTATGCAGGAGGAGATTTTTGGTCCGATTCTCCCTGTTCTTACTTTTGATTCGTTCGCTGATGTGGTATCCTTTGTGAACAGCCGTCCAAAGCCCCTCGCTCTGTATCTGTTCACACAAAGCAAAGAACGCATGGAAGCCATGAATACCACCTTTACATTCGGCGGCGGCTGTATCAATGATACGGTTCTTCATCTAGCCTCCTCTTACAATGGATTCGGAGGCGTCGGAGAAAGCGGTATGGGCAGCTATCACGGGGAAGATGGGTTCTTAACCTTTTCACACAGAAAGAACCTGCTTCATAAAAAACTGTATCCGGATATAAGCCTTCGGTATCACCCTTATACACATGGTAAAATGAAAACGCTCAAAAGATTCATGCATATGTAAAACAAAAGGGGTAGTGCAAAAATGCACTATCCCTTTTTTAATCTGCTCGATCATAAACACCGAATCTGATGTTCTGCACTTAAATATTCCGCACTAATCCTTTGAATTTCTGCTATAATATGGCAGCACCAATATCTGTTCTCATATATTTGTTTTCGTAATTAACCCAGCTGACTGCTTCGTACGCTTTTGATCTTGCTTCCTTCAGTGTAGCTCCCGTCGCAGTGACACCAAGCACACGTCCGCCGTTAGTTACTGCATGTCCGGCTTCATTGAATTTTGTCCCGGCGTGAAAAAGAAAATAATCAGTTTTGCCTTTGAAGTTTTCCTGCCCTGTAATCTCATAACCCTTCTCATAGGCAAGCGGATATCCGTCGGAAGCCAGAACCACAACAACACCGGCATTGTCCTCAAATTCAAGCTCAATTTTATCAAGGGTCTGATCGACACATGCTTCAAAAACATCTATAATATCATTCTTCATTCTCGGAAGAACGACCTGTGTTTCCGGATCCCCGAATCTTGCATTATATTCCAGTACTTTTGGAATGATCTTTCCGTTATCCTCAGTCAGCATTAGTCCAAAAAAGATAATTCCCTGAAAGGTTCTGCCTTCCGCCTTCATGGCATCGACCGTTGCCTGGTACACATATTTTTTGCAGAATTCATCAACCTCTGCAGTGTAGAACGGACTTGGAGAAAAAGCACCCATTCCTCCGGTATTCAGGCCCTCATCATTGTCCTTGGCACGCTTGTGATCCTGTGCAGAAGTCATGATTTTTATGGTGTTACCGTCTACAAAGGAGAGCACCGATACTTCTCTGCCGGTCATGAATTCTTCTATGACAATTTTATCTCCCGCACTGCCAAATTCCTTGTCTTCCATCAGGGTCTTAACACCTGCCTTTGCTTCCTCCAGTGTATTACATATCAGCACACCTTTCCCAAGTGCAAGCCCGTCAGCCTTCAGGACTATCGGGATCTTCGCGGTCTCAAGATATTCAAGTGCTTCCTCTGGACTCTCAAAAGTCGCATATTCAGCAGTCGGAATATTATACTTCTTCATCAGATCCTTGGAAAATGCTTTGGAGCCCTCGAGAATCGCTGCGTTTTTTCTTGGTCCAAAGATCCGCAGCCCCTTTGCTTCAAATACATCAACAATACCGCCGACAAGCGGATCATCCATGCCAACGATGGTCAGGTCGATCTCATTTGCAGCCGCAAACTCTGCCAGTCTGTCAAATTCCATAGCGCTTATGGAAACACATTCCGCAATTTCTGCTATGCCTGCATTTCCTGGTGCGCAATAAATTCCGGTAACCTTTGGACTCTGCGATACTTTCCAGGCAATGGCGTGCTCTCTTCCGCCGCTTCCAATGATTAAAACCTTCATAACTTTCTCCATTTCTGTTTTGTATTTCCTTACATAAACAAACTATGTATTATGATTTATCCTTGCTGTATGGTCTGTATTCACTTATTCTGAAATCTATTCCCTGATCCAGACATTCTGGTTCTCACGGATAATCGTACCGTTGGCAATGGCATTGATGGCTCTTGGAAGTATCACCCACTCCGCTTCTTCCATGACACGCTGCTGAAGATCCTGGGGCGTATCACCATTTTCAACAAGAACGGCTTTCTGAAGCAGGATCGGTCCTGTATCAGTGCCTTCGTCGACAAAATGCACGGTGGCACCGGTTATCTTTACACCTCTCTCAAGCACAGCTTCATGAACATGAATTCCATAGCAGCCGGTTCCGCAGAAGGATGGAATCAGAGACGGATGGATGTTAATTATTCTGTTACGATACATTTCAATCACTACTGCAGGTACGATCGGCAGATATCCGGCCAGTACGATAAGATCCGGCTGATAATTGGATAATGCTTTTAAAAGGGCCTGCTGGTAGCTCTCTGTATCTGTATAAGATTTTTTACTGATACTGCAGCATGGAATATCATTCTCTTTTGCACGGGTCAGTGCATAGACATCCGGTTTACTGCTGATGACTCCTGTAATCTGTGTGTTGGATATCCTGCCCTTGCTGATGGAATCGATGATCGCCTGCAGGTTCGTCCCGCCGCCGGATACCATAACTACGATTTTCAGCATAAATTGATCCCTTTCTCACCAGAAATGATTTCACCGACAATGTAAGCTTTTTCGCCTGCAGCTTCTAATAGTCTGATTGCCTGGTCCGCATTCTGTTTATCAACAACGACCATCATCCCAATACCCATGTTATAGGTATTGTACATGATCGGTTCCTGAATTGCGCCGTCGTGCTGAAGCATGTTGAAAATAGGAGGAATCGGATAGCTGTTCTTACGGATTACTGCCGTTGTTCCCTCTCTGAGCATTCTTGGAATATTCTCATAGAAGCCGCCGCCTGTAATATGAGAACATGCTTTCACGGTGATTTTATTGTCTTTCAGGCTCTTCATGGCTTTAACATAGATTTTTGTCGGTGTGAGCAGTGTTTCGCCCAGTGTCTGTCCAAGACTCTCATAATAGGTGTCCAGTGCTTCCCTCTTCATATTAAAGACACGGCGTACCAGAGAGTATCCATTGCTGTGTATACCGGAGGAGGCGATACCAATGATAACATCTTGGGCTGCCAGTGTATCTCCTGTTATCATTTCCTTCTTATCTACGATACCGACTGCAAAGCCTGCAAGGTCATATTCATCGATCGGATAAAATCCGGGCATCTCAGCTGTCTCACCACCAATCAGGGCAGCATTGGAAAGTGTACATCCCTTTGCAACACCGCTGACGATCGTAGCAATACGCTCCGGTTCGTTCTTGCCGCAGGCAACATAATCCAGAAAGAACAACGGTTCTCCGCCTGCACAGGCAATGTCATTCACGCACATGGCAACACAGTCGATTCCTATGGTATCATGCTTATCCAGTATGAATGCTATCTTTAATTTTGTTCCGACACCGTCAGTACCGGAAACCAGTATCGGCTCCTCCATGCCCATAAAGGATTTTAATGAAAAGGCACCTGAAAATCCTCCGATCTTTGTCAGGACCTCGGGTCTCATGGTCTTCTGAATGTGTTCCTTCATAAGTTCAACTGCTTTGTAACCTGCCTCAATATCAACGCCTGCTTTCTTATAGTCCATATGCTGCCTCCAATATTAATATTCTTTATATCCAGTTGTTTCAATACGTTCTTTTTTCTGCAGCACTGCAGCTTTTAATTCTTCTTTATATTCTTTTACCTTTTCAAGAAGCACAGCGTCAGAAACTGCCAGGATCTTTGCTGCCAGAATTCCGGCATTTGCCGCTCCGTCAATGGCAACTGTCGCAACCGGTATGCCTGCCGGCATCTGTACAATGGAATACAGAGAATCTGTCCCGCCAAGAGCCTTTGTTGAAATCGGTACACCAATCACAGGCATGGAAAAAATCGCCGCCGTCATTCCCGGCAGATGTGCTGCACCGCCTGCGCCGGCTATGATGACCTTGAACCCCTTTTCTTCTGCTTTTGCTGCATAATCATAAAATACATCCGGCATTCTGTGCGCTGAAATGATTGTCATTTCGTAGTCGATCCCAAATTTTTCAAGCATCTCAGCTGCCTTTTTCATGATGGGTAGATCCGAATCACTTCCCATAACAATTCCTACTTTAGCCATAAATCTGCCTACCTTTCTTCCACCATCGCCGTGGCAGACACCATTGTGTCTGAAAATTTATTTTACATCTTCATGCAATGCTTCATTAAGCAGCTCTGTCCCTGCAAGGACAAAATAGCCGTCACGTATGATATCCACACGGGAACCATCCTTATGCAATATGCTGATTGCTCCTATCTCATCATATGGTATCGTGATATCTGTATGGCAGTTAAAGTATGCCTTTTCAATTTCCGTTTTTCGCAGTATGGAGACCTCGTTGTCCCTGGCAATAATCTCTTTGTTGTTGCGGTTGTAGACCTTATGGTCCTCGCTCATATGGTAACAGGTGTCTCCCACTGCAAAATGCGGGCCTGTCTTTTCAGCGATCAGGATCGGGAGCTTTGACTGAATGTCAAACTTCCGGCCCATGACATAAGCTCTTGTATTTGTACCGATAGCGAACTCGCCAAGTGCAAGAGTCTCCTGGTTCATCAGGACATTCTCCTTTATAAAGGCCTTATTATCTGATTCTTTGTCAAAGTTCCTGCAGGTATAATCTTTGATCTTCCCGTCGGTAAATTCAACAGAAAGCTCTTTATATTCAAGTCCGTTCAGGTACACACTGCTGACATTGAGCAAACCATTCGTTCCGGTGAGTTTAGGTGAGGTAAAGACTTCACCTACCGGTATGTTCACATCAGCTGTGCAGTTTTCAAAATTAGTCTCTTTCTCGGCATCCTTCAATTCATGCAGCATAACCGTCAGATTTGTTGTATTGTTTCCTTTTCCGAGAATATGGGCAGCATACCCAAGATCCAGTGCATCTATGATCTTTTGCTGAATTTCATAATAAAGATCATTATCAAGAGTATTGATCTTCACAGTCTCTTCAAAAATCGCTTCAAAATCATCTCCAATGGATGGCAGCGGGTAAGCGATGATCGTGAACGAGGTTTCTTCCTGCCGTATATAATTCATACTTAGGATTCCCGCATCTCTTTTATATTCATTGGCGATTTTTTCCTGTTCGATTGAAAGCTTTAATGCCTCTGTTTTTGCTATCGGCAGAAACTCAGGCTCGCCAAAGGTTTCAAGCACCGCAGGTCCTGCCAATAAAGCAGCTTCTGTCTTGAACTTCTCCATGGCATTCTTATAACAGTCAAGCTTGTGTTCTTTAAACCGGTTATCAAGAAAGATCGCCTGATCGAAACGGTGGTCATATTCATACTGGGGGTTGGGGCTGGTAGAATGGAACCCGGTCTTACGACCCGGCATTTTATTGATACTGTCCACCGGATTGCGGTATACCGTGACCTTCTTGCCATAGGAAGCAAAGTATTCCATGGCCATCTTCATCATTCTCTCGAATCCGATGCAATAGCGGATGGACACGATTTCTTTTTTATTAAAATCTGCGCCCATGACCTGAAAGCCTCTTTTGTATCCATCGGTATAGGTAAAGCTCATGGCACGAACCGCCTCTTCTTCCATCTGATTCAGAAAGGAAGCTATTCGGATTTCATTGTCGGTTATATATTCACCAAATAAATACAGATACCGCAGATCAGAAAGATCCCTTTTACTGATCAGATCTGCAGCAAAAGAATAAGCAGGATCAAGTAATTCTTTTGTTTTCAGCTCCAGATAAATCTCACTGTAATCATGTGCATAATAGTAAAGTGCTTCCTGAACCTCTTTATCAAGCGATTCCACAGGTACTGCTGAACCATCTAGTTCCATGCTGTAGGATTCGATGATATTATAGACTTCAATAAGCAGTTCTGAAATGATTGTCAGATCAAAAAGCCGCCTTTCAAATACTCTTGGAATAGCAGCCCTGATCTCTGCATACAGATAGGAAAGATAGTGCCCGATACTGTCACCGAATGTATGAACTGCAAAAGCAGGATTGCCGTAGCATGCATCATAATGACCCGGCAAGATATCTTCGTATAATTCCTTGTTCAAAGCCTGTAGTTCTTCTATCGGACAACTCTCATAATATCCATTTTCAATATTGTCTGCCGTACTGTAAAGCTTCAGCAGAAACTCAGACATCTCGTGAAAATACTCCAGATACGGTGATGGAACCGTCTGTTCATCCAAAAGATCTAGCAATCTCTCTCTGCATAATATTGTTCTTTCGGATAGTTCCCGATTTTCTTCTTCAAAAATATTCATCTTCAACAACCTTTCTAAATCCCGACTATGTATAAGCAGAGATAAATGATTATCATTACCCCATTCAGAACAGCGGCAGCTACCGGAACAACAAAATAAATATCCTGCTCCTTCAGACTTCGAACAGCAAGTACAAGACCTGCAATTGCTGCAGTAAAAAGCAGCAGGCCCACTGCTCCAAGCACATTACCACCATTTCCAGCAGTTTTGCTCGATATAACTGTCATACTAAGGATTCCCGCTATTTCCGCAACTGCAAGTAACATGGCAGCCAATCCCCGGATTGACTGTCTTCTGCCCTTGAAGTGCAATGCTTTCTTTTTATCTTCTCTTTTCATGGTTCCTCCTATGAAACATTTGCCGGATCCTGTGTTTTACCGGAATGGATCAGACCGGCTGAAACAGAACGAGTCACCTGAAATACAAGGAACCCGATACTTCCTCCCAATGTATTAAGGAAGATATCATCTACATCAAAAATACCGACACAGAAAATCAGCTGTATCAGTTCTATGGCAAGACTGAGCAAAAAGGTCGCGCAGACAGCAAACAGCAGCCCTGTCCTCCTTTTATTATGCATAGACAAAAAAAAGCCAAACGGAATCATGACCATAACATTACCGCATAGATTGATGAAGACACTCTTCCAACCAATCTCACTGTGATATTCCACATATCGGGTAATCTCATTGAACAGCTTCAGATTATAGTGGTATCCTTCTGTCCCTGCAGTTCTTCCAAATGACTCACTGAAAAATAGAAAATATGACATAACTATCAAATATAACAGAAAAGGAAGAATCTCCATAACACGGTATATCTTCCTGTGTTTCTCACGCATGTTTTTTATCATGTACAAAAATCCCCCAAAACTCAATCTACAGCCAACGACACAGTGCAATTATACACTATGGCCGATTTGAAAACAAGTGGAAATCCTGTTCGTATTGTAGTATAATATTGGTTATCCGTGGGTAAATATTCACAAACTGTGTCAAAGGAGATGCGGCATTATGAGTCTGCTGAAGAAAAAAATCAAAAAAACCGGGACATGGATCCAGACACATTTATCTGCTCAGAATCCTTTTTTTCAGAAGCTTGATAATGATAATATCAATGCGCTCTCTGCTCATGTCGCACTGTTCATTATCATTTCGTTCTTCCCTTTTGCCATGTTCTTTCTGACACTGCTCTCCTATCTTCCCATACCAGCAGATACACTGCCGAACCTGGCCAATGAAGTATTCCCTAAAGTATTCAGTGACTTTCTTGATGAAATTCTCGATGAATTGTCAATCGCTGCATCCGGCACCATTCTTTCCATTACCGTTATTGCCGCTTTATGGTCTGCATCAAGAGGTCTTTTATCCATCATGCGTGGTCTGAACCGTATCTACAAGATACGCGAAACAAGAAACTATTTTGTGATTCGTTTTTTCTCAACACTTTACACACTGGCTTTTGCTCTGATCATACTTGTGCTCCTTGTGATCTTTGTTTTCGGCAATCAGCTTACCATCTGGCTTCTGGATAAATTTCCCATTATCGGTTCCTATGCTGTGCTGGTAAAAAGTATCCGTTCAGCAGCCGGTATCGGCATTCTGCTTTTCTTTTTCCTCCTGTTATACGTAACAGTCCCGAATCGCAAATCAAATATTCTCCGCGAGCTTCCCGGTGCACTTGTCGCAGCTTTTGGCTGGGTCGGATTTTCTTTCTTGTATTCGTTCTATATTGATAATATGGGGAATTATTCGGCTACGTACGGAAGTCTGACAGCAATCGTGCTGTGCATGCTCTGGCTGTATTTCTGTATGTATCTCATGTTTCTTGGTGCAGAGATCAATGTTGCATTTTCCGAGAAGATCACAAAGGTACTGTCAGAAAAGCGCAGAATTCGAAAAGCCGAAAAAAAAGATCGTTCTTCTGCCCATTAATAGATAAATCCGAGTTCAATTCCTGTGTAATAATGCTTTAATATCTCCTCATAGGTATATCCTGCCGTCATCAATGCTTTCACGCCATTCTGGCTCATTCCTACACCATGACCATATCCCCCGCCGTAAAAAGTAAATCCAGTCACAGTCCCATTGGCCAGAACAGGCTCAAAATAAAAGTAAGCACTGGGCATCAGACTGAACCCCTCGATAACACTGTCCTCTGCAAGGTAAAGATTGGTCGATACAGGTGCAAGCAGTGTTCTGATATTCATCTGATACTTCACAAGTATCGTGTTCTTCGTTCCAATGATCAGCAATTCCGTAATGATTCCGCTGGCAGCTCTCTTTATAACTTCCATACCAGTGACACGGCCTATTGTCGTCACCGGCAAGCTTTCAAAGCTTCCATGAAGTATGGTGCCATGCGGTGTTATATATGTTTCATCTCCTGAAACAAAGGTTTGTATAAAGGAAGGGTTTGCCTGATATCTCTGGCTTATGGTCAGATCGATCTGCTTGCTTATCGCATAGGTATCAAGTGTAACATACCATCGGTACCAGCCATAGGAGCTGTCCCATGTACTAACAGGAACTTTTGTTTCGACATCATTCTCCTTAATGATCAGACTGTTCTCGTCAATAAATGTCTTAAAATCCCCTTCTCCTGAAAGATCGACATAAGCAGTTTCATCTCCCTGCTCCAATTCGATCTGAACAGTTGTCTCTTTATCCATCTTACTGCAGATATCTTCCTGTGTTTCGTCATCAAGCTGCAGGCTTGCAGAAAAATACTCCGTTTCTGAAGCATCTGCCCATACATCCTCTATGGAAGATGTCACGCCGCATGAGGTCGAAAAATAATATGCAGAGATAATATCTCCCCGGTAGGACAGAACCTGTCCATAGGTATCCTTCACTCCAAATATGGAGGTTTCATTTTCGCTGACATTATTATATACCTGGCAGTTTACCGTATCATCCACATTAGCTCCGTATTTACTGTAACGACCTGAAAAAAGCTGATTATAGGCATAGCTTCTGGCACATACAGCCTGTACCTTGGCTGCCTCTTCGCCGTAGGAAGTCGGCATCTCGCTTGGTACTACTGCATAAAGGTATTCTTCCAGGGAGACTTCATTGATCAGCAGTAAACCTTCCACCGATGCCGATACCTCCAGCGTTCCCCGGTAAGAAGGATTCCCGTAGCTCCTGTTTATGGAAGTTACCGTTACTTTACCATTCTCGGATAACGGCTCGATATAGATTCTGTCGTCATTTGTTATAAAATCCTCCAGAGTAAGTATCAGTACCTCACCAGACTTGCATTTTCTTACAGTCTCTCCATGCGTTACCGTATATGCTTCATCAGAAGTCAGAGAGATTTCTTCATGGTAATAACTTGCAGATGCATCAAGACTGATCAGAACTCTTATATTATCTGCTTTCAATTGCTCTTTAAGCAAAGCGGCGCAGATCTTACCATCCTTTACAACAAAGTCAGTAATGGTATAGCCCACCAGAATACTGTTGGTCCTTTCCATTTCCAGTTCATCATAGATCTTATAGATTTTGTAATTTTCATCCAGTGTCAGCCGTCCATATCCTTCAATTTCAACAGACTCCGAATCAGCCATCAGTACCTTTCCATTAATGATCTCATTTTTAGACTCAACTGAACTGACTTTTCTGTTTTTTACAGTGATATCTCCGACAACACCCTGAAGACCGCTGACTTCCTGGTCGACTGCAAATTCCCGAGTCTGTCCGCTGATGTATGCAAGCAGTGTCCCATTCTCCCCTGATATGATCCATGCATTATGGAGTACGGTTTCCGAAGAAGCAATGGCTCGGATGTAAACAAGCTCATTTTGGCACATATAAGCAGTTACCTTTTGGTCGATATAGCCTTCTGCGGCTGGATAGCTTCGAAAGTTCTCATTCACCAGTTCAAAATCACAGGGATAACTGACTCCTTCTCTTTGCAACAAATCGGAGTAATCCTGAAAGTGCTCATTACTATATACAGTTCCCTCTGCTGTTATGAACACATCCACCGTTGCTCCTGTCAGCTCGGTATCAGACATGCCGGTATTCAATATATAAAACTCCTGCTGAACTATTCTTTCTTCCGACTCTGTTCCTGCTTCATTGCTTTTTTCATCCACCATTCCTATACAGACTTCATACAGCTGCAAAAATTCCTGCAGCAATACCTCATCCTCGGCTTTTGCAGTTCTTAGTCTGACAGGCAGCTGTTGTACAATATCTGCATAGCTGATCTGCGTTTTTCCGGAAAGAAGAACAAGATAGTCTTTAAGTTCATCACAAGTCAGATTTCCAAAAGAGTCGTATTCAACGGCAGCCATGCCGGCTTCAAAAAATCCTGCATTTGCCAAGGCATTTTTATAGACACCGGCCCAGGTATCTGTATCTGCTTCATCAATTATCCATGGCAGATCATCTCTCTCGTCTTTATTATAAAAGAAAAAACTGAACATCCGGTAAGCTTCCGCGCGGGTAATACGTTCACCTGCTGCCGGTACAGAATTTTCAGTTTTGGTATCTTCCACTGCCTGATCGCGACCTGTGATCAGAAATTGTCTTAAGCCTATCATGAAGATGATCAGAAAGGCTGTCACAATTAATATCATTTTACCCTTTGCATGTTTTTTCATCTGTTTCCTTCAATGCTTCCTTTATTGTTCCCCATAAGTTTCCAGAAAATCAAATACAGTATTCCAGTACAGCTGCGGATTGGTCTCTTCACTGGCTGCATGACCTGCTCCTTCTACTGTCAGAAGTTCCTTCTGGCAAATAGCCGCATCATAGAGCTCCCCTACCATGCTGTAAGGTACAAAGTCATCTTCCTCTCCATGTATGAACAACATCGGAATCTTGCATCTTTTTACCTGGCGCAATGCAGAAGCTTCTTTAAAATCATAACCGGCACGCAGCGCTGCGATCTGACTTGCCACGTGAAGAACCGGAAAAGCAGGTAAACCAAACTGCTCCTTTAGTCTTTCCTCAAAAATGTCCCAAACACTTGTATATCCACAATCTTCTATTGCTGCAACCACATTGTACTGCAGATTTGGATCTCCTGCTGTCATCATGACCGTAGCCGCTCCCATAGAAACGCCATGTAGTACGATCTTTGCATAAGGGTCCACTTTCAATACTTTATTGATCCATAAAAGTACATCCTGACTATCAAGCCACCCCATGCCGATATATGTTCCTTCACTGGCACCATGAGCACGCATATCAGGCATCAATATGTTATACCCGCTTTTATAATATTCTTCTGCAAAGGAAAGCATGGAACTTCTGTCAGCATGATATCCGTGCAGTAAAATGACCCACTTTTCACCTGTTCCGTTCGTCTCCTGCCGCAGCATGGATGCTTCCAGAAGAAGATCATCTGCCGATGCTATTCTCAGTACAGTGCAGTCAGATAAAAAAGTATCATTAACTGCTGCATTTGACTCTATTACATTATATGAAGAATCTCTGCGAACCAAGGCATAGTTTACCAGATAATTCCCAAAAATCACAATGACTGCAATCATGATTCCCAGAAGAATTCCCGATATCAGCAGCCCGCGTTTCAATAGTTTCAAGTCCTACCTCCCAATAAAAGTGTGAAGGAAACACCCCTTCACACCTGAAAGAACTACGATATTCTCGCAGAGGGCTCGAACATCTTGTTCTTTACTCATTATTTGTGATGCCAAAAGGCGGCATCATGTTATGAAGTGTGAATGAAAAACACTTTATAATAAGTATACCATAAACAGCAAAAACTGCAAAACAAAGTTGTCCTGCAGTTTTTGTATTATAAAATTATTTATTGCGGTACATATGCATCAATGGCTGAAATCATCTCTGTGACATCACGCGCATCAATATAGTATCTTGCCACACCATTGATGCTTACTGCATCATAGCTGTCATTATAGGGAAGGTAATCGATGGTAACATCCGTATACTCCTCTGAATTCCTGTCATATGTGATGGAAAGCAGCGGATCTGTTCCTATTGCAGCATCTTCCGGAAGGAAGCCGGCAATCTGTGCACCAATGATCACCTGATACAGAGATCGGAAATCAGAATCGTCTGTCAGTGTTGTTCCGTCTACAATAAATCCGGTATCACTAAGCTCATCTACTCCGTCATCGTTTGTAACTGTTTCATACAGCATTTCGTAAGTATGAGAGGTTCCAGCATATTCGATCTGCATCTGATCGAGTGTCTTAATATTGATCAGGTTAATGTAAGTATTCACAAGTGATTTCGCATCTACACCAAGAAGAGTCTCCACATCGGAAGCCGCCATAAGGTAAACAATGGAGGAATCTCCCTGTCTTACATAGTAATTGCCGTCTTCATCAGTATTTCCAAAGTACAGCGTGTAAGTCATATCATTATAGGTTGTAGTTTCAGCATCGTCACTGGATGCTGCTACCTGATATTTGATATAAAGATATGTCTCCGGATTCTCGAGGCCATACTCTGCAAGATTTTCTTCCTTGTAGTCCACTGCTGATTTCAAGGTAAAGCTTTCATAGTTGGCAAGCATTTCTGTTACTGCATCGGTATCCGCTTCAACTTCATAATCGAACGGATCGGTGATCAGCCAGTTATTGATTGCCAGCCCGGCATATGCTGTGGAAGGTGTGTCTGTATACATCAATGCCAGATCCCCATATTCAGGACTCGTTATACCAAGGAAGGTAATCAGTGTTGTATCAATTGACGGTGTCTCCTCCATGGTGATCAGATCATTCTCTTCATATACATAATAGGTATACAGCGTGGCTGCGACCACATATACTGTGTCGGAACCTTCGACCTGCGCATAATAGCCAACGCCTGATCCTGTTTTGTCACCTATATGTATCGTGTACTCCGCACCATTCGAATCAGTAGCAGTTGCTGTGATCTGCGGATCATCAAGCCCGTAATCAGCAAGATTTTCCGGTGTTTCCGTTACTGTTTTTGTTGCACTGCCGTCAATATAATCAAATACATACTGTGCCTTCTCCTGGTCGAGCGGAAAACTTTCGTCACCCTCCAGCGTAAATGTTCCATCTTCGTTCTTTACAATTGCTGCCTGCCAGTTCTGGTTGGTAAAGGATACCTTTACAACAGAATCACTGTCAAGGGTAAAAATATCAGCCGATGTATCTGTTGCTGCATCTTCTGCTGCAGTTGTTTCTTCTTCCTCTGCAGCCTTTTTATCATTGTGATTTGAAACCAGATAATATGCACCTACCAGAAGTAGTATGGAAAGGCAGAGGATCAGTAAAGTAAAGAGATTTTTCTTCTTTCTTTTACTTGAAGCCATTATTTTTTCCTCCTTCTGACTACTACAAAAATACCAAGCAAAATAGTAAGTACAGGGAGAACTGCAAGGCAGATCAATCCATTGACACGAATCTGAGCGGATGTCATGGATACAGTTTCATAAGAAGAAAGATCCTGTGTCGGAATACTTAATGTGTTCTCGACACCTGCCATATAATTGATCGTATTCATAAGCAGCGTGCCATTGCCATAAGTCGTTGTGGTAAGGAAGGAATCATCAAATACCAGACCACTGTATACTGCCAGTTTTGTATCAACATCATTGTAGGTCTCTTCTATCAGCATTGCTACAGAAAATGGTCCGTCAATATCAGCATCTTCCTTGCTGACTGTGCTTGAATTCAGATCGACCTTTGAATAAGATTTATCTGATGTCGTGAGCAGACTTGTCGCAGTAATGGTAGAACGGATATCATCACGAACTGTAAGACCGACACCATATACGACATCAACGTATTTTTTGCCCTTAACACCGGAAGTAAGCTCATGTGTCGTTACTGAAGGAAGAAGCTCCACAGCATAGGTGCCTCTGTAGTAATTAGAATCACCTTCTACAACAATACCAGGTACGATATCAATCCCATAGTAGCTTAACAATGTTGAAAATATAGGTAATTCGCTGGTAACTGCATTATTCATAACAATGATGGCATCTCCGCCGGCGATCAGGTAGTTCTTGATCATGGTCACTTCATCTTCTGTATAATCATTGGCAGGAGAATTGATGAAAAGGATATCGCAATCCTCCGGTATAGCTTCTGCTGTCAATGTTTCAAAATCGGTCTGTGTAACATTTTCTTTTGCTAAAGTGCTTGCAAGTGTTGTTGTTACCGCAGTCTCACCATGTCCTGAAACACTGTACATTACCGGCAGATCTTCATTGGTTACATACTGCAGTGCTGAATCGATCTGGCCTTCAATATCAGAGGTCGTAGTTGATTCATAGGTCGTGTAATCATAGGAGGTAGTGATCATATCATCATAACCAACCAGTTTGGCACGTCCGGTCGTCTCATTTACAACAAGAACAGATTCAGAATCTACAGTTTCTTCACCTTCAATATACTGGGAAACAAATTTAGGGTACAGTACAGGATCCTTGTGGACAACTGATACATTACCTGTAATGGAGTCATATTTGTCAACAAGCTCCTGAATTTCTGTTGTTTCAGCACCTGTCTCTACCATATAGTAAAGGGTAACATCATCAGCTATGTCTTTCACAAAATTAATGGTATCATCTTTTAACGTATACTGACCGCTGTCGGTCAGGTCGATCTTGATACCGAGTTCTGATACGATAAGGTTTACAACCATAACAAGAGCAATAACAACGACTGATACGATGGTCGCATAAGCACCACCCTTGAATTTTTTTGATGCAAATGAGGAGGAAATGCTTTTCCTGGCATTGGACATTCTGTGCTTCTTTTCCTTCTTCACGCCGGCATTGTCATCCTGTGTAGCTTCATCCGTGATTTCCATGGATTCATCTGTAATTATCATGGAATCCTCTGAAACATCTCCTGTTTCTTCTTCTAAAGTAATCTTCATTACTTCCTCCTGATTTTCCATGCTTTCGCTTGATTTCTGATCAGACATTTTTTTCTCCTCCTTTCTTAGCTCCATCTTCTCTTTTTAATCGACTGTATGGTAAGAAATACGAACAGTGTTATCACGCTCAGATAGTAAACAACGTCCGAGATATTGAGCACACCATTTGAAAAGTCATCATATCTGGCAATGACTGAGAACCAGCCAAATACTTTGACGATCAGACCATCATAAAAAGCAGGATGTACAAAGTAGAGAACTGCAAGCGCAGCTTCCAGCACAACGGCAATCGTCCCGCTGACAACAACATTCTTCATCAGCAGATATGTGATCAATGTGATCAAAAGCGCCACTACAGCAAAGAAAAGCCATGCTGTTTTATTGTCTGTCGGCAGTATACTTGCTATCCCGTCAACGAAAAGCGTTACAATAACTGTGATAAAGGTAAGAACTGCTGCAAGTGCCTGACTCTCTGTCATAGATGAAATGAACAGACCGATAGCCATATAGGCAGCACCAAGCAGGAAAAATCCCATAATGGCAGCGTAGGACCACTTCATATTGACTGTACCATATCTTGAAAGAGATAAAGGATAGATACAGATTATTAAAATGCCGATTCCAAAGATCGAAATCAGAGCCAGGAACTTACCAACAATGATTTTGGTAATCGATATCGGTGAAGTGAACAGCAGCTGATCGGTCTTTTGTTTGTTTTCTTCTGCCATAATACGCATGGTCAGCATAGGTACAAGCAGGATAAAGAAGATATATACACCTGACAGAGCATAAGCAAAGTTCGCATATCCATAATACATATTGTAAAGATAATGATATAATCCTACGAAAAGTAGGAAAAATCCAAGAAAGAGCCATCCGATTATGGAATTAAAATAAGAACGCATTTCCTTCTTATATATAGCCAGCATTTATTTGTCCTCCTTTGCGGTCAAAACTTTTTTAACCTTTTTCTTTTTCCCTGTTTCATCTTTTGTCATTTCAAGGAAGATGTCTTCCAGTGACATACTGGAGGAGGACATGGAAAGAATCGGACATTTTGCATTGGCACACGCATAGAAAATCGCTTCACGGATATCATCCTTGTTTTCAGTATACGCTGTCAGTGATACAGTGCCCTCTTCTGACTTTTTATAAGTTACCTTTGTGATTGCTTTAATTCCTTTAAGAATTTCATTCACAAGGTTTTTATCACCCTTGATGGTAAGTGTCAGCCCGTCTGTACCTGAGATATGCTTGGACAGGTTTTCGGTCTTGTCGCTGACGATCAGCTTGCCTTTGTTGATGATCATGACAGTATCACATACTGCACTGACTTCCGAAAGAATATGGGAACTTAAAATGATGGTGTGTTCCTTGGCAAGATCTTTTATCAGATCACGGATTTCGATGATCTGCTTCGGATCAAGACCAACGGTCGGTTCATCAAGGATCAGCACTTCAGGATATCCTACAATCGCCTGTGCAAGACCGACTCTTTGTCTGTATCCTTTCGACAGATACTTGATCAGACGTTCTGAAACATCCTCGATCTGAATGCGTCTCATGATATCCTTGATCATCATTTCCCGCTTCTTTTTTTCAACACCCTTTAAATCGGCAACAAAATTCAGATATTCGCGAACCGTCATATCAGAATACACCGGTGGTAATTCCGGAAGGTATCCGATACATTTCTTTGCTTCTTCCGGCTCATCATAAACATCATGCCCATTAATAACTACACTTCCCTCAGTTGCGGAAATATAACCGGTAATCATGTTCATGGTTGTTGACTTACCTGCACCATTCGGACCAAGAAAACCGATAACCTGTCCCTTGTCAACGGAAAAGTTTAGATTGTCAACCGCGACATGA
>QKDK01000109.1 GCA_003252135.1 Clostridia bacterium | reverse complement strand
TCATACAGAGCAGACAATGGAATCTTGAGGATGATAAGATCATAAAACGACAGTTAAAATATGAGTTTACTGACACCCTGCTTTCTATGGCAGTTGGCTGGGCGATCAACAGCTCTATGATAATTCTTGCGGCTACGACATTCTATACAAACTTTATTAAAGTAGAGGAGCTTGATCAGGCACAGCAGATGCTGGTGCCGCTTGTCGGAAATATTGCTGCACTTATCTTTGGAATTGCCTTGCTCTTATCGGGTATATCATCATCCGTTACTGCCGGAATGGCTGGCGGTACTATTTTCGCCGGGATGTTTGGTGAATCCTATGATATTAAGGACAGACACACAAAGATGGGTGTTGCCTTTATTATGTTTATTGCAGTTGTAGCGATATTTTGCATTAAGGATCCGTTTCAGGGTCTGGTATACAGCCAGATGCTGCTTAGCATACAGCTGCCTATCACTGTATTTCTGCAGATCTATCTGACATCCTCTAAGAAGGTAATGGGAAAGTACAAGAATTCTTTGTTTGATACCATAGCTCTTTGGACTGTTGGAATTATACTTACAGTATTAAATATTCTGTTATTATTAAGCTTTTTATAAGTAAGTTGAAAGTGAGGGATAAAGTGAAAAAGAATAATCTGATTTTAATTGGAATGCCTGGATCAGGGAAGAGCACGCTAGGTGTCCTGCTGGCTAAATACCTGTGCATGGATTTCATAGATATGGATCTGCTAATTCAAAAAAAGTACGGACAGTCTCTGCAGGATATCATTATGCAGAACGGAATCGACGGTTTTTTATCGATTGAGAATCAAATAATGAAAGAGCTTGTATGTGATAATACCGTAATTTCAACAGGAGGCAGTGCAGTGCTTTCTAAGGATGGCATGTCGCATCTGAGCGATATGGGGATTACTGTTTACCTGGAAGTTTCCTTCTCAGAACTTGAAAAAAGGCTTCAGAATCTGATGTCACGCGGTGTTGTCATGAAGAAAGGGGATACATTGTTTGATGTTTACCAGAAACGTCTGCCTTTTTACGAGCTTTATGCAGATGTTACGATTCCATGCGGATCCTTATCAATGCAGGAATGTGTCACGGCGATAAAAGAAGCAATAAAAGAAGCAGTAAAAGAACTTTAAACAACAAAAACAAAGGATGGGACAATCGATGCTGCATTTTGAATGTGATTACCTGGAAGGCTGCCATGAGAATATCATGCATGCACTTATTGAATCAAATACAGAACAGACCAGTGGATATGGAGAGGATGAGTTCTGCGCACGCGCTAAAAAGCTGATACTTGATGAATGCAAAAAGGACGGAGCCGTTGTCCATTTTCTGGTAGGAGGCACACAGACGAACATGACTGTGATAGCATCCCTGTTGAAACCGTATCAAGGCGTTCTGTCAGCCGAATCGGGACATATTAATGTTCATGAGACAGGTGCTATTGAAAGTACAGGGCATAAAGTACTTGCATTACCTGGAAACCATGGCAAAATTTCGGCATCACAGGTGAGAGCTGCAATGGAAGGTCATAAGATGGATGCGGCGCACGAACACATCGTTCAGCCAGGGATGGTATATATATCAAATCCTACAGAATGCGGTACGATTTATAACAGAAAAGAATTACAGGAGCTTCGCAGTGTATGCAAAGAATATGATCTGCCGCTGTTCATGGATGGAGCAAGGCTTGGCTATGCACTGACAGCAAAAGACAATGACCTGACCTTAGAAGAAATTGCTGCCTGCTGTGATGTGTTTTATATCGGAGGAACAAAAACAGGAGCCTTATTTGGAGAAGCAGTGGTAATAACAGATAAAAAATATCAAAAGGATTTTCGCTATTATATCAAACAAAAAGGCGGTATGCTTGCAAAGGGAAGACTTTTAGGTATTCAGTTCGAAACACTTTTTACTGATGGATTGTATCTTAAAATAGCAGGAGAAGCAATAAACAAGGCAGAATTAATAAAAAAGATACTGGAAGAAAAGGGATGTCAGTTCCTGTACCCTCCGCAGAGCAATCAGCTTTTTCCTTTCATACCAGACAGATGGCTGCAGATTCTGCAGAAGAACTTCGTATTTGAACCATGGGGAGTAAAGAAAGATGATACAACAGCGGTGAGAATATGTACAAGTGCACTGACAAGTCAGAAGAATTTTGATGCTCTCTGTACTGCCCTGAATGAGCTGCAGCAGGTACTGTGATAATGTGATCAGAAAAGGAAGGGTTCATGGTGCAAAAATGGAATGGTCTGGGATGGTCATCAGAGCGATGATTGAATATTTTGGAAGTGATATACGCCGTATTAGTCATTTTTTAAAGGTTTTTGGATTTGCAAAATCAATAGCAGATTCTGAAAACATATCAGCAAAAGAGCTTGCCATTATTGAGATAGCGGCCTTGACGCATGACATAGGCATAAAAGTAAGTGAAGAAAAATACAAAAGTGCTTCAGGAACTTACCAGCAGATAGAAGGACCGCCTGTTGCCGGAAAACTTCTGGAGGGACTTAAAATTCCGAAAGAAATTATTGACCGTGTCTGCTGGCTGATCGCACATCACCATACATATGATGCTATTTCAGAAATCGATCACCAGATATTAGTGGAAGCAGATTTTCTTGTTAATATACAGGAAGACGGTCTGGAAGAAAAGGAAATCAGAAGTATAAAGAATAAAATCTTTAAAACAGGAACAGGAATCAGCATCCTGAATAAAATATATCTTTGCGGGAATTAATCTTCCTGCAAAGATATATTTGTTAAAACCATTCCTTAAGTATAATAAGGTATATATATCTTTTGCCTTAATCATCATAAGATACAGTCAGATGATCAGGTCATGGAATAATCTGCACATACGACTAAAGTTCCGTTTTCCCCTGATTTGGCTGACAGAACGATATGTTTGGACAACGTTTGGCAATAATTGCCTGTTGCAAGTGAAACATATTTCGTACTTACATAGATGTTACTGCGATTATGAATGGCATAATTAAAAAATGGCTTGGAAATATGTGAGTCACCTTTTCCCATCGGGGAGAACATCTCCTGATTTCGAAATTTTGAAGCCGGATTGAACATGGTCTCTGTTATCTGAATTCCATTCTCATCAAGTATATATACACATTCAAGGTCTGCAGTTCCATTTAAATAATCAGAAAGAAAATCCTCAAAATGAAGAGGGTAATAATCCATGACCATCTGAATCAGTTTATTAAAGGATAGTTTGCGGCGCTGCACCATAATGGATAAGTCCCGCATATACTGTATGGTCTTTTTCTGATATTGCTCCGATATGCTGTTGCATTTTGCCTGATAATTCTGAATGCTCATCTGCATGGCTGGTATTGCTTTTGAAAAGTAAAATCCCTGGAACCAGTCGACACCGCAGTCAACACAGGTTATGACTTCTTCTTCTCTTTCAACACCTTCTGCAAGTGTAATAGAGCCGATTTTTTGTCCCAGTTCGGATAAAGAGCGAAGCACCTCCTGTTTATAATAGTTCTGATCAATATTCATGATAACAGAACGATCGATTTTAATGATATCCGGTTTGGCAAAAACAATACGGTTCATATTGGAATGTCCGGCTCCAACATCGTCAAGAGCAATCAAAAAACCCTCATCGCGATACATATTGACAAGTTCGATCAGCTGCTCATTGTTTTCTGTTCTTTTTTCATTGATTTCAAGAACGATCTTACCTCTTGGAATATTCATTTTATCGATGATGTTTTTTATCAGTGACATATTCTTCATATAGTAGTCGATCAAGGAGGATTCCATGTTAATGAACAGAAGCTTATTATGATTGCCCTCTACATAGCGTCTCAGAGCAAGTGTCTGGCATATACTGTCCAGAATGTGTACATTCTGGGTCTTTGCGGCATAATCAAAAAGAGCAACAGGAGATATGAATTCTCCCTGAAAATAAGTTCGCAGCAGTGATTCAAACCCTATGACGGAACGTTTGCTGACACTGACGATAGGCTGGTAATGAACATCTAATTCCTGTTTATCCAGAACATAGGAAAACAGTTTTGGCGTAATGTGATCGATCATAAATACTTCCTTCGCAAAAAAAATCGGCATTCTTCCAGAGAACGCCGTTGTTTGATAATTATATCCCGAAGCAGTGGGAACTGTCAATGTCAAATAGCACAAATCGGTAAAAAGTATCATGAATTATGAAACTTTTCCTTTGAGCAGGTGCTTTTTTTGCCAAAAGTAACGGATTAAGCCGGCAATTCCTGTTATCGTCCAGGTTAGTCCGTTGGCAAGCCATACACCCAGAACGCCGAGAAATGGAAGAGCTGCAAGAAGCGAAGCGAACCCGAAACGGCCGATGACTTCAACGATGCCTGATACCATAGAAAACTTAGCATCACCTATTCCGTTCAGTAGATTTCTTGTCATATAAATCGTTCCGAGAAGTGTGTAAAATAATGCGGTAATGCGTATTCCGGACGCACCTATAGTAACGACAGCATCAGTCTCAGTAAATATATGCATCAGACTCCTTCCGGAAAAATAAACAATTGGCAGCATAATTATCGCAAAGACAGAACTGATACGCATGGCTGCTCGAAAGCCTTCTTTGACGCGGTCAAGTTTACCGGCACCAAAATTCTGGCCTGTAAATGTCGCTACAGCAACGCCAAGTGATGTAAATGGCTGATGAATCAGTTGTTCAAATCGACTGCTCGCAGTATACGCTGCAACGACCGAAGCACCGTAACCGTTGATAATGCGCTGCAGAACAAGACACGAAATGGATATCAGGGAATTTTGAAACGCAATGGGAACACCGATGCTGAGCGTCTGTTTCATGACCCGTTTGTCCGGTACATACTCTCGAAGCGGCATACGCATATAATGAACTTTTTTAAAGGCATATATGATACATCCAACAGCGGCTGCCATCTGAGCTATTATAGTCGCGATTCCGACACCTGCAACACCGAGATTAAATTGGACTACAAACAGCATATCAAGTGCTGCGTTGATGATACTCGCAATAATAAGGAAGATAAGAGGAGTTTTAGAGTCACCCAAAGCTCGAAGGATAGCGGAAATTCCATTATAAAAAGCAACGGCAATCAGGCCGCCGCAGCAGATCTGAAGATAGAGAACTGAATTATCAAGGATATTATCCGGAGTATCCATAAAGAGTAAAACCTTTCGGGCAAGCAATACGCCAAGAAGCCCCATGATAATAGCTGAAG
>QKDK01000360.1 GCA_003252135.1 Clostridia bacterium | reverse complement strand
TCCGGGTCCCATGTCTTCTATGGTTACGACTCTTGCGACCTTTTCTTTCAGTTTTTTAACATACTTTTCTGCCGTATCAAGAACATCAAGTACAACAATGTCTGCCTGAAACTCTTTTATGAATTGGTAAAACTCATCTTCACTGTCAATTTCCTTCAAAGGCAGAAACATATTGCTGATCTTACGGATTCCTTCTTCATGTGCTTTGTTCATTACAAATATCAGATCGTGCCCAATCAGATACTGAGCAAGTGATATACAACGATAAACATGCCCCATACCTATCAGACTATATCCATCTACACGGAAAACAATTCTCTTTTTTGCCAGTGCAGTCTCACACAGGATCCAGTCATTGACACTGTCGATATCGACAGCTTCACTTGACGGAATCTCATATACAGATATTCTGCTTCCCAGACGTGAGTCTGCTGTAACACAGGCTCTTTTTGAGATAACAAAAGCTCCTGCTTCCAGATAGTTTGGAGGAAGCTGCTGTCGATTCAGTCTTTTTTCATAGAGAGGTATATATTTACCCTCTTTCTTTGTCCATGAAAGATGCGGCTTGTTCGTTCCGCTGATATAGGAATCCTGCTCGCTGCCAAGAAACTCCTCCAGCGCCTTCACAAGCGTGCCAGCTTTTAGAAGAGGAGAAGTCGGCTGCATCGTAACAACCGCGTCATATATAATATCCTTTTTTCTTTCCATCTGCAGGACTGCATCATAGATTACAGGATCAAGGGTCACATTATCTCTGGCAAGTTCCAAGTCTCTGTCTATTATTTCAGCACCATATATCCGCGCAATTCGCTTGATCTCTTCATCATCGGAAGTAACCACTACATCTGTTATGAGATTACACTCCAATGCATTTTTTATTGCATAATAGATCAAGGGTTTCCCGTTCATCAATCTTACATTCTTTCTTGGAATTCCTTTCGATCCGCCTCTCGCCGGAATCACAGCCAGAACATGCTTCATATCCAGATCTCCCTTTTAGTCTGTTTTAGTTTTGAACCACTCACAAGAATCCATAAGAAGCGGATGCAGCATCGCAGCCATATCCCGAATTGCTGCATGAATTTCCTTGGAGCTTCGGAAAAACTGCATGAATTCATCCTTTTTGTCCTCTTTATAGATATTTACATCCTGAAGCCATTTCACTGTTACATCTCTGATGCACGCATCGATCAAAGAATAGACCGACATCTCATTTACTTCTCTGTTATAGCTTTCAACTTCTCTTCGTTTATTTACCATATGTTCTGTAATATTGCCCGTTCTGTCAAATAATGTTATGATTTCAGAACATAGACTGCTTATTCTGCCAGATTCCTTCTGCAATCTATCCAGTTCACATAGTCCTGCTTCTAAGTATTCGTCTGTCACAGAAGTTTTTTGCGGAGTCCAGACAATGTTTTGAGAATCAAGAAATTCGTTAAGTTCATAACTTTCCATGCAGTACTTTTCAATAAACTCCGCCAGCGGCATCTGTAAGGCTCCATGGATTTTCGCGCCGCCTTCAGTTGCATTGACCACAAGCATATTTTTATCAGTTTTTAGTATTTCTTCTTCAAACCAGGCAAGATACCCCTGCCAGTCATGACGGCTCTTTACTTGTCCCCCATAGTATCCTTCCAGTTCACACTGTCCGTTTTCTTCATTTATTATTGTATGGACTTCACCGTCAGCATGGGATGCTCCGCCTTTATATGCAAGATCCTGCCCGATCAAGGCTAATTTTTTTATGTTCAAGTATTCACATACTGCAAAAGCTGCTGTAGCTACAGAGCCTCCCACAGAAAAAACCGGTATGTGTTCACCAAATTTTTCATACAGGTTTATGAAATAAGGATGGCAGTGCAGATAGATCAGCTTTCCTGTGTGTTTACTGATAATTTCATGAGTTGACTGAATCTCGCAGAGCAACGGGATCGATCTGCTCTCCATCGCTTCGAAGCAGTGCAGTGATTTGTCAGCATCGATAGTGATAGCAAGATCAGGTATTATGTTTCTTTTAAGTAAAGCAGGAACCGCTGAATCTGTTGCAATAATAAGTGCTCTGTTCTTTGCTTTCTTAAGTTCTTCTATATTCCCATCGAGGGATGGTCCTGCAGAAACAATTATGGCTGGAACTTCTTTACGAATTACTTCACGAAAAGATTCCAGTGATAAAGAATTACTCATATATTTTATATTTTTTATGGTATTCTCGGCCATACGCTTTCCAAAATAAATCTCTGTATTCCGATCGGTAAAAACTCTGGTGTTATTCTTTCGCAGGATTGAATAAAAAAGTTCCTTTGCTTTTGGAAATGCTTTGGCATACTGCGGGTGTTCTATTGTCAGCTGGCATTCCGCATTTGACCAGTGAACAGCACGCCCCAGATGGTCAAAGAACCCGAATAGATTCCAGGGAAGTACAAAAATGTACAGATTTTTCTGTTGCAGGATATCGGAAAGATCATAATGAGTCATTACAAACATAAATATTTTAGGGGAAGGCTCAACTATCAGGATCGTATCATTTTCCTTTTGTGATTTTATCAGTTCACGAATACAGTACCCGTTTCCTAATCCAAATATGCTTGCGACAATTTTAGAGTTCTTCCATTCAAATTGTGCAGCCCAGGTCATAGCCTCTGCCAGAGGTCTGTATGCACTGTTAAAACGATATGTAGTTCCTTCGACTGTTGCTGACAGAATATGATTTTCATCCCTGCTTACTGCATTCTCAACATGCGCAGCCTCTTCAAAAACAATACCGCCATATGTATATTTTATGTTCTCATTTTCTGAATTATCGCACTGCTTATTTTGTTCTTTTTGTTTTTCTTGCTCTTTTTGCTTCTCTTGCTCTATCTTTCCTTTTTGTTCTGCTTTATCTTCATCAGTCTTGATTTCCTGCAGGATAAATTCTGCAAGTTCAGCATTAGATATACGCAGAGCATCCAGATTACTTGTTAAGAAATTCATTGTCGTGCCTGCCTCCCGATTCGGGTTTCAATAATATTATCAGTTCAGCTGAGCATTGATCTTTTCGAACTGTTCGATCAGGTCATACTGCAGAATGTCGCCAAGCAGAACAGAATCCATCTCAGCCATTGCTTTCATTGCCTCCCCCAGTGTCTCAAGCAGCCTGCTCTGATCAAAATCAGGTGTTCCTGTAGTCACCTTAGCAACAAAAAGATTTTCTATGCTCTTAGATATCATGTCGATCACAGACCCTAGTTTTCCATATCCTTCGCTATCCTTCTGCTGGTAAAAAAGATCTGCAACTTCTTTCGTTTCTTCAATGATTGTCTGAATTTCATTTTTCAAGTCAGTCATGTCACACCTCATTTCTATTCTTCTTTATTATATCGTATCACTGTTTTCTATGCAAATAATACATAGGATAAATCATTGATATTATGAAGAAGAGCCGGTCCAAGGACCGGCTCCATATAATACTATTTTACTGAATCTTATGATAAATTACTGTAATAAGGAAAGAACACCCTGAGTTGACTGGTTAGCCTGAGCAAGCATCGACTGAGCTGCCTGCTGAAGAATGGAGTCCTTACTGTATTTTACCATCTCACTTGCCATATCAACGTCACGGATACGAGATTCAGCAGCAGTCAGGTTTTCTGATGTATTATCAGCGTTAGCGATCGTGTGCTCAAGTCTGTTCTGAACAGAACCAAGCTTAGAACGTTCAGCAGATACTGTTTCAAGAGCTGTTTCAACTGTTGAAATACTAGCAGTTGCTGTTGCTGCATCTGTAACGCCTACTGCATCAACACCAAGTGTAGCTGCATCCATTGCATTGATTGTTAAAGATATTGACTGACCTTCATTTGCACCAACCTGGAATACGAAACCACCAGATCCATCAGCGCCGGTACCATCGATAAGTTTCATGGTATTGAATTCAGTTGTACTAGCGATACGAGTGATTTCTGATGATAACTGATTTAACTCGTCTGAAATAGCTGTACGGTCAGCAGACACGTTAGTATCATTGGAAGCCTGAACTGTTAATTCCCTCATTCTCTGAAGAATGGAGTGGATTTCGTTCATTGCACCTTCACCGGTCTGAATCAGTGAGATAGCATCCTGTGAGTTTGTTGATGCCTGCTCAAGACCACGAATCTGTCCGCGCATTTTTTCGGAGATGGAAAGACCAGCTGCATCATCGCCTGCACGATTGATTCTGTAACCGCTTGATAACTTTTCAGAAGATTTTGCTAAACTGTTATTTGTTATACCTAACTGTCTGTTTGTATTTGCCGCTGTCATATTGTGTTGAATAATCATATAATTTTCCTCCTTGAATTTTACGGTCGCATCCTTTGCAACCCGTTTGATTTTCGTAAATTGCTTCTCTTGTAACTTGATTTTGTTGCTTGGCTTTGTAACTTGATCTTTGCTCTTAAATATTTTGGTATGGTAGTGTTGGTATTGTTTTACCGTAAAACATTTTGCTTTACTTGATAAATATATCGGAGCATTTTTTTAAAACTTTATACCTATTTTCGATTATTTTCTACTTTTTTTTATCAAGGAAAACGGACTCGCCGGTATGCTTGCCCGGCATGTTCTTATAGTAGCTGCTGGCTGTCCTGCTGCTGATTCGAAAGTCTCTGAATTCTTTGTGTTTTTGCGACATATAGATCTCAAGCCTGCTTTTATTGTTCTGTTCAAGTGCACGGATCTGAACGCTTTTATCTGTAATTTGCCTGATCAGCTCCTGCATCTGTGTGATTTCAGCTTTATGCTTATCTTTATTGATATGCAGTTCTGCCTTCACCTTAGTATACAGACTGCCAAAGCCTCTGTCTGAATTCTCCAGCATCTTGATCAGGGCGTCTTTCTGCGGAAGAATGGCTTCAAAAGCCTCCAGCTGAAAGTCTTCCTCTAAAAGCAGATCCTTTTGTTTTGTCGTCTCAAGGATAAGATCCTGTAAAATCTTATCTTTTCGCTTCAGAACATCAATCAGCATGGCTATATAGGTAGTATCGTTTTCTTTTTTATCCATATATGTTTCCATTCCGCCTGCACAATCGCAAAACATCAGCTGACATAAATTTTATTCATACGCATGACTTCTTTCCATGTATCACGCATTGTTCTTATGTGCACCAATGTGTCTTCAATGATTCCGGCATCTTTTTTAATGTTGGCTTCAACGAGCCTTCTATAGATATAATCATAAACGACATCAAACTCGTTTGCAACCGGATAATTAAAGTCCAGTGTCATTCTGAATTCAATAATAATTTTCTCTGCCTTGATCAGGTTCAGATTTGCTT
>QKDK01000080.1 GCA_003252135.1 Clostridia bacterium | reverse complement strand
CTCAATCACTGCACCAAGCACATCATGACTTAAGCTGTACTGGTAATGTGTACCCGGTTCAAAATCAAGGGGCTCCTCTGCCAGCGCTTTGATGACCTGCCTGGTCGTAGCTTCCCCTTTTGTTTCGGCAATCACCTTTGTAATCGAAGGTGCGGATAGATCGTAATTCAGACCGCTCTGCATTGTCATCAGATGTCTGATTGTCAGAACTTCCTTTGCCGGTGCTGTCTTGGTATCTGTTTTAACTTTCAGTCTGCCAAACTCAGGCAGAAAATCAGACACTGCTTCATCCAGATGAACCAGTCCCTTTTCAATGAGCTGCATCATAGCCGTACAGGTAATCAGCTTTGATGCGGAATAAATCCAGTAGGTATTCGTTTTTGTCAGCGGGATTGTTTTGCGCTCATCTGCATACCCTGTGATGTGGCGGAACACCAGTCTATGATCCTGGTATACAACACAGTCACAGCCGGGTATTCCTATCTTTTCAAGCGAATCCAAAAATAAAATCAAGTCTGCTTTTGTCATACCTCTCCTTTTCTGTGAAAATTGTTTATCCCGGGCATCTCACCCTGACTAAACTTAAGCATCGCAAGCCAATCATTATTCTGCGATACTTCTGATTATGTATTAATCTCGTTTTACCTTATCATATTGTTTATTAAATCACAATCTTTTCCTTTTCCATAAAGGCCAGATTGCTTTTTATCAGTTCACTTCTTTGCTCCACACAGGCATGCGTAAAGAGCGGATCTGAAGGTGTATTGATGACATAATCAAGCAGCTTTTCAACGGTTGTTGACGCAACATGACATCTGGTATCGGAAGAAGCATAATAAAGGAATACCTCTCCATTTTCCCTTGCGACCATTCCATTGCAGAACAATACATTCGATACATCGCCGATGCGCTCCTCTCCCTGCGGTGCCATGAAAAATCCGCCGGGTCTGTGCGTCACCTTCCAGGGTTCTTTTAGATCGCTAAGAAATGCGTACAGTACATACCGAAGTCCCGCCGCCGTATTACGTACCCCGTGCGCGATATGCAGCCAGCCCTTATCTGTTTTTATCGGCGTCGGTCCCAGACCATTCTTAACTTCCTTGATGGTATGGTACTGCCTGTCATCCACGATCAGCTCCCGATCTATTTTGGCATGCTCCATGCTGTCAGATAATCCAAAACCGATCCCACCGCCTGAACCGGCGTCAATAAAGCCATCCTGCGGTCTTGTATAAAGTCCATATTTTCCGTTCACGAACTCTGGGTGCAGTACTACATTTCTTTGCTGCAAAGAAGGTGTGATCAAATCATCCAGACGCTCCCAGCTGATCAGATCTTTTGTTCTTGCGATCCCGCAAGCCGCAACCGCACTGGATAAATCCCCTTTAGGTGCTGTCATGTCCTTTCGCTCTGTACAGAACAGACCATATATCCAGCCATCCTCATGCTTTGTCAGGCGCATGTCATAGACATTTGTATCAGGATTATCAGTTTCCGGCATAGATACCGGGTAGTCATGGAAACGAAATCCGTCCGCTCCGCTTTCGCTTTCTGCGACCGCGAAGAAGGATTTTCTGTCATAACCTTCTACTCTGGCCACCAAATAAATCTTATGATCCAGCTCAATTGCCCCGGGATTGAATACACAGTTAACGCCGAGTCTCTCCATCAGAAAAGGATTGCTCTCATATTTCAGGTCATATTTCCAGAATACCGGAATATGCTCGCTGGTAAGAACCGGATAGCAAAAGCGCTTAAATACGCCGTTATCCTTCTCCACCGCTTCATTCCTTCTGTTCACTATATAGTTGTAATCCTCCAGAAGCATTTTTCGTCTTCTGTCGTAATTTTGTCTGTCCATCTCTTTTTTCCTCTCTGCCTGATTATGTTTCATCATGGTTATGTTCAGCATGATTTTGTTCTTCCTGATTATGTTCACCATGATTATGTTCAGCATGATTTTAGTTCTGTCTGAAAAAAATATATATTCCTCTTAAACATTTGTTGATCAGCCTGTCAGCCCTTTACTGCCCCTGCTGCCACACCATCAATGATATTCTTCTGCAAAAAGCAGTATAAAATGATGATCGGTACGATTACATAGACGATACAGGTACAGATCAGCGTCCAGTCACTGGTATATTGTCCGAAAAAGTCATAAATCTTTAACGGCAGTGTTTTTAAAACGGTCTTGGTGAGCATGATCTGAGGAAGGTAAAAATCGTTCCAGGCCGTCAGCCCGCAGATTACGACTAGGGTCGAGATCACCGGTTTCATGAGCGGCATGATCAGCTTTTGATAGATCACAAAGTGCGTGGCTCCGTCGATCATGGCTGATTCGGAAATCTGGTACGGTATCGTCTTCATAAAGCTGGTCATCATAAAGACCACCATCGGTATCCCTATCGCTGCATACATGATAATCATTCCGATATAGGTATTTAACAGCTCCAGATGCTTATAGATGATATATACAGGGATGGTGATCGTCTGTACCGGAAAGATCATCGGAATCAGAAATACCGCCGCAAAGAAGCCTGCCCTCTTGAAATTCATTTTGGTGATGGCATAGGAGGCAAGGGTTCCCACAAATAATTCAAGCAAAAGTGAACCGGCTGTAATTACCGCACTGTTGATGAAGGCTCGCACAATGGAGGATCTTTCATATACAGTAACATAATTCTGAAAATTAAATGTCGTCGGCAGGTTCAGCGGATGCTTCATAAAATCACTGCGGGTCTTTAAGGAAACAATAATCAAGATAATAAACGGAATCAGAGCTATCAGAGAAAAGATGCCCAGTATGATATAATTAATCACAGCATACATATTCCCTTTTGATCTGCTTTTGCCAGCCAGGTGCTCCTGCTGACCTGCTTTTGCCATCATGCTCATAATACGGCATCCTCCCTTTTTCTCATGATCTTCATTTGTATCAGGGATACGATGAGAACGAACATAAACAGTGCCAGAGATATAGCGGTACCATAACCCATGCGGCTGTATACGAACGCGCTGCTATATACATTGATGGCCAGCGATTCTGTTGCATGTCCCGGTCCGCCGCCGGTCATAATGAACGGAAGGTCATATATTTTAAGTGTTCCGATAGTAGTCACGATAATATTGATGGTAAGTGATGGTGCCATCAACGGCAGGGTTATCTTCCAGAATTTAGCGCTTTTTCCGGCGCCGTCTATAGAACAGGCTTCATACAGCGACTTGTCGATCGACAGAATTCCGGCAAGATATATTACCATGCTCTGTCCTACCCACTGCCATACATTGACTAAGGAAATGGTATGAATAGCGACCTTTGAATCAGCCAGCCAAAGTACCTTGGAAAGCTTTTCTAAGCCGATGGAGGATAGAAGCCCAGGAACAAATCCACTGACAGGATCTAACATCAGATTCCAGATAAATCCGATGGCTACCGTGCAGATCACGGTCGGCAGGAATAAAACTGCCCGAAAGAAATTTTTACCTTTGAATTTTTCCTGCAGAAGCACTGCCAGAAAAATACCAAGCACATTTTGTACCGTTACGATCTCAACAAAATAAATAATGTTATTTTTTAGAACATCTCTTAGTTCTTTGGTCTGAAACAGTTCAATATAATTGCTTATTCCTACAAAATCAAAGCTCCTGGCAATACCGTTCCAGTTCGTTAATGAAATGATGATACTGAATATAAATGGAACAAGATAAATAAATAATACCAGTAAAACAGCAGGTATTAGAAATATATAGGGTTCTATTCTTTTTTGTTTCATATATGCCTCCATTCCTGCATTCTTTATTTCATTGCACAAAATAAGTGGGCCGGGGTGTTTGTGCCCACGACCCACCAGAAATCATATAATTATTCCTTCATGCCCTGTGCTGCCTGCAAAGCTGCCGCCATATCCTCTGCTGTTGTGTCACCGCTGTATAAAAGCTGCATCTGCTTTAAGAACTCTGACTGTGCTCCTGAATACATCTGATCATAGTAGAAAGGAAGAGAATCCTCTGACAAAAGATCTGCCCACATGCTAAGAGATGGATTGGACACACCCTGAACCGGTGTCATGTTCGACATGGTATCTGCAAAGTACTGTGCACCTTCAGCGCTGGAGATATAATCAAGGAACAGTTTGCTTTCTTCTTTATGCTGACTGGAAGCAACGATGGATTGATACTGACCAACTTCAACAGCACCATAATGAGTTTCTCCTTCTTTATTGGTCGGAAGAGAAAATACACCGACTTCAAATTCCGGCTCACCCAGATTGATAGGTCCCATGATCCATTCGCCATGTGTCATCATAGCTGCTTTTTCTGTTACAAAGTAGGAGGCAGCCTGATCATAAGTAAGACCTGCAGCTTCTAAAGATACTGCATCACTGGCAAAGAAGTCCTGCATTTCCTGCAGTGCTTCAACAACGACTGCATCTGTATAGCTGGCTGTACCATTATTAATATTCACAAAGAGATCCGGATTCTGTGCATACAGATCCTGCATGAAGACCATACCCTCCTGTCCTGTCGTCCAGGTATCCTTGATGCCCTGAACAGTCGGTGTGACACCGGTGGCTGCAATGGTATCGCAAAGTGCCAGGTATTCTTCTCTGGTGGTCGGGATGGACCAGCCGTTCTCTTCAAACATTGTCTTGTTGTAAACAACACCAACAACGTCTTCAGCAAAAGGTATGCCATATACTTTATCGTTATAGGTCACAGATGCGATTGCAGAAGAATTGTATGCAGAAAGGAAGCTCTCACCTGTGATATCTTCCAGGTATCCTGCATCAACATACTGCTGATAATCACTTGGCTTAATGGTCGTTACATCGACACCGTCACCTGCAAGCAGCTTGATAGCCTGTGTTTCAGAATACTCACCGCCTGTATTGGAACCCATCTGGAAATCAACTGTGATCCATGGATATTTTGCTTCAAATCCGTCGATCATGTTCTGCGGATATTCACCGTCTGCCGACTGAACCCATGTGTAATAAGTAATGGTGACCGGTGCCTGTTCAGCATCTGTACTGGTCGTATCAGGAGCGGATGTAGCGGTAGCTTCTGCAGCTGCGCCGTCTGTTGTTGTGCCTGCTGCCGGTGTTGGTGTAGATCCTGAATTTGATGAAGCTGTTTTACCACAGCCTGTCATCAGTCCTAAAACCAAAGCACTTGTCAGTAATAATGTAAATATTTTCTTTTTCATTGTTTACCCCCTTTTGATTTTGAATATAAAAATAATTGAATAATGAAGTATTGCTTCATTACCCAATTATAAAAGAAGACTAAAAATCCTGTGACGAA
>QKDK01000186.1 GCA_003252135.1 Clostridia bacterium | reverse complement strand
ATCTGGAGGAAACATCAGCAAAAGTATATGGACATGATGCTCCCTCTGCTTGATCAGATCGTTGAAGAAAACGAAAAATTCAGAATGATAGATTTGTTTGGAAGATTTCAAATGACTTATGATAAACTGCAGGATCTGTATTTAGACGACGGACTTCATCCTAATGCAGCAGGAGCAAGGCTCATTGCAAAAGTCATCGGACATGCGATTACAGCAGATCAAAGTTCAAAAGAGTAAACCTTAAAAAAAAAAGGCAAAGCGATACAACTTGTATACTTTGCTTTTTTATTGCAGGGTGAAGCACAGGAACAATGTAAAAAAAGTACGGTGAAAGATTACTATAAATTTAACTGTAATGATTAGTAATCTATGGTAATATTTTATCGGAATATCTGCAAAAAAAATGGCATTTGAGAAGATATGAATGAACAGTAATGCAATAATCATTGTATGAACATTACAATAGGCGCTTCGCACAGGCGAGCACAGAAATGGAGAATATATGGTAAAGTGTATAGATATAAGCGGTATTTGGGAAGTTGATCTGCAGGAGAAAGATAAGGAAAGGATTGAGACGCATGAACGACTTGTTCTGCCGGATTCTATAGCAAATGCAAAAAAAGGTCATATAAATGATGAAAGAAACACAGGTTTTCTGACACCTGAATATGTTTTTGAGGGTACAGCATGGTTCAAAAAAAAGATACAGCTGCAGGAAGATGACCTGCAGTATGAAATTCAATTGTTTCTGGAACGCACAAGGATCAGTACAGTGTTCATCAACGGACAGCAGGCGGGTTCCATGAACAGCTTTTATGCACCTCACTGCTACGATATAACAAGCTTATGCCGTAATGGTGAAAATGAGATAGTTATCGCGGTAAAAAACACTGATTACCTGACAAAAGGCGGTCACATGACATCTCCTGACACCCAGACGAACTGGAACGGAATTTTAGGACGCATGGAACTTCAGCTTTTTAATAAAATGCATCTGTCGTGGGTGAAGATCAGCACCGATTGTAAAAGTAAAGAAGTGATACTTACCGGGAAAATGTCTGGTGATGATTTTACATGCCAAAATATGCAGGTCAGAATTAAGCAGAAGAAAAATCCTTATAATACCAGTACTCAGAATCCTGACATAGATAGCAACACTATGATTTCTACTGTTGTAGAAGAAACAATCTCTTCAAAACAGGGAGAGCTGAATGCAGTTATTAAGGTACCTGATGCTGTACTATGGAGTGAATTTGAACCAGTCGTATATGAAGCCGAAATTTCAAACGGCGATGAGATCTATCGGTCAGTTTTTGGCTTTCGTGAATTTACGGCGGGAGGAGATAAGTTTCAGATTAATGGCTGCAGGACATTTTTACGCGGAAAGCATGACGGAATGATTTTTCCGATGACTGGTTATGCGCCCATGTCTGTCGATGAATGGATCCGCGTCATGAAGATATCACAGGAATATGGAATCAATCATTATCGTTTTCATACTTGTTGTCCACCGGAAGCTGCATTTTATGCTGCAGACTACCTTGGCATTTATATGGAACCAGAGCTTCCGTTCTGGGGATCGGTAACTGAACCAGGCGAAGAAAATCATAACCAGAAAGAGCAGGACTTTTTGTTTGAAGAAGGACTTCGTATGCTCCGTGCATATGGGAATCATCCTTCCTTTGTTATGATGTCATTAGGAAATGAACTTTGGGGAAGCCATAGTATTATTAATAATATGCTGCTTAAATATAAAGAATTTGACAACAGACATCTTTACGTGCAGGGATCCAATAATTTTCAGTTCTGTCCGGTCGTTCTGGAAGGAGATGATTTCTTTTGCGGTGTGCGTTTTGCAAAGGAAAGGCTGATCCGGGGTTCTTATGCCATGTGTGATGCACCGCTAGGTCATGTTCAGACAGACAGGCCGTCAGCCATGAAAAACTATGATGAAGCGATCCGAATGAAAAACAGTACAGAAGATCAAAAGGATAGTACATTTGACAGCGAGAGAAAAGGCACCATACAGATACAGTATGAAACTGGTGCAAAGGAAGTGAAAGCAACCGGATTTGACCCTGACATGATCCCTGATGTACCGGTCGTTTCCCATGAGATAGGACAATATGAGACATTTCCGGATTTTCATGAAATTGAAAAATATACTGGACTTTTAAAAGCAAGAAATTTTGAGGTATTTCTTGAGAACTGTAAAAAAAATGGACTAGATAAAAAGGCAGATGATTTTTTTATTAATTCAGGCATGCTTGCGATGGCCTGTTATAAAGAGGAACTGGAAGCGGTTGCCAGAACAAAAAGCATGGCGGGCTTTCAGCTGCTTGACTTGCAGGATTTTTCGGGTCAGGGAACAGCACTGGTAGGCGTACTGAATGCCTTTATGGAAAACAAAGGAATTATTGATGCAAAAGAATGGCGTCGATTCTGCAATAATAAAATTATATTGGCACAATTTGAATCGTATACCATGTCAGGCGGAGACACCTTTGAGGCCGAGCTTGCTGCCAGTGTATTCCTTGGCAGACAGAAAATAAAAGGTAATGTACAATGGAAGGCAGCTGTTGATTCCACAGTCATAGCAGGCGGAACTCTCAGCGCGGATATTGATGAACCGGGATATCAGGCACTGGGAAGAATAAAGTTTCAGGCACCTTTTTCTGAAAATGTCAAAAAGATAATACTTACACTTACTTTTACTGAAGATACCTTACCAGACCGTGTATCCATGGAGAATGAATATGTTCTCTGGTGTTATCCTGCAAACACGTTTGTTTTCCAAAACATGTATGAGCAGAACGGGAGAACTTTATACTGCACAAAGAATATGGAAGAGGCCAAAAAGCTCTGCAATGAAGGCAGGAGAGTATTACTTTGCGGTGATGACGGACAGAATATAATGGAAGGAACATACTGCGTTGACTTCTGGTGCTATCCAATGTTTAAAACAATTTCAGAAATGTTCAAAAAACCGCTGCCAATCGGAACAATGGGCTTAAATATTGAAAAAAATCACCCTGCTTTACACGATTTCTTATGTGAATCATATACAACACCGCAATGGTATGATATAATAAATGAAACAAATTGTGCCATTTTGGACGATTTGCCTAAAGATTCATATCCAATCGTGCAGATGATAGATAATTTTGAGCGATGTCATAAACTTGGTATACTGTATGAGCTGCCAACAGGAAAAGGCAGAATACTTGTCTGTACAGCCAACCTTGAAAAACATCAGGAGCGAAGAGAAGTGCGCCAGTTTATGAAAAGTATTGTTCAATATGGACTGTCTGATGAATTTATGTAGAAAAAGCTGACAGGTGAACAGGATTCATGATTTGTCCCAAAATACATGCATGAACGGAGAATAAAATGGGAATTTTACATGAACATAGAGAATATGATACGGCACAGCTATTAATTCTTGTGTCAAAGCTTACCGAGGCCTATACAAGCAAAGAAAGCACTTCGGTGACCTATGAAAAAGCCTCACAGCTTATGAAGGCTGTCATTTATTGTATTGAAGAACAGGATATAGCAGACAGTCTGATAAAGAATGAGTCCTTACAGAAATCTTATGAACTAGGATATCAGATGGTGCTTCAAAAGGTACAAAAAGCAAAAGAACTATATGAATGGATACTTGAGGATTTCACATGGTATGGAAACATGGCGTGTAAAGAAACAATACTTGATGGTATGCCGTCATTCTTTATTCATTATGATCCTAAGTTTAATCCGCAGGATCATTTGCTGACTCTTGATTATCCAGTGCTGATCAAGAACAACAGCCATGAAGGTATAGACGTAATTTATGAATATCTGCTTTGTGTTCGGTATGAACAGATGTTTCTTCATTTTTTTCCTGAACAGACAGTAGAAGATCTTCTTTACCGGTACCATCATGATTATAAAGAACTGATCATCAACATACCATCCATTGTTGTCCGCAATGTGCTAGGCAGCATGATTCTGAAAAAGGATCAGTTCGATTTTAGATATACAAGGGAAGACCATACAAGATTAATGTATTTCATTGAAATGAATACCCAGGTCGAAGCTGAAACTAAACTGACATCTTTGCTGCATGTATTTTTGAAGGATTTCATTAAGATACCTTTGGAATTTCTGCCTGACATTCAGCGGTATTTTATAAAGGATCTGCCGGATTTTCAGGTTCTGTTCAGAACAGCTGCAGAATCAGGACATCTTGATGCAATATTCCCTAATTAATAAGGTTCGATTCAGAGTCTGCCTTCCCGCCGTTGACAATCATACGCTGAAGCTCTTTGATCAGTTTTGTCTGTGGATGTTCAGGATTTAATACCATACATATACTTCTTGTCGGAACTTTATCAAGAAGATTGACCTTGAATATATCACCTCGTTCGAGTGCTTCCTGAGCGATTTTTTCCGGAATAAAACCAAGCCCGAAATTCTTTTGCACAAGATGTAAAAGCATATCAAAGGTATTAGCTTCAAAATCCGGCATCAGGATAAGGTTGTGATTTCTATAATAGGATTCCAGAAAGTCGTATGTTTTTGTTCCTTTGGAAGCGCATACCAGCGGATAATTGCTAAGATCCTTCAGATGAACTTTTTTTTCTGCCAGACTTTCATATGCTTTTCCGCAGACCATAATGTCCTGGAATGTTTTCAGCTTTGTTTCTTTTAACGGACGCATGACATCGGTCGGGGTTTTTACAATAGCGATATCAATGGTCTCGTTCAAAAGCTCATCAAGAGCATGAATGGTCGACAGATTTAGAATTTTTAATTTAACATAAGGATATTTAAAATGAAATTTCTCCAGAATCTGAAGCATATAATCTGAAAAAGAAGTTTCATTAACGCCAAGATAAATAATACCGTTCTGCATACTAAGAGCTCCGGTGATTTTGGCTTCTCCGCGAATGAATTGCTCGCAGCCGGCAGATACATATTCAAAAAGAAGCTGTCCTTCGTGGGTCAGTTCCACACCGCGCTTGTTTCGAACGAATAGCTGGCAGCCAAGCTCATTCTCCAGATTTTGTATGGACCGTGTTATAGCCGGCTGACTTGTCAGCAGATAATTTGCTGCTTTCGTAAAGTTTCTGTATTTTGAAACATAGTAAAAAATTCTATAATATTCATAGCTTGCACCCATATTGACAGCTCCTTTTATCATGCAATTTTAATATATCTGTAATATCGAATTATTATTTCACAACCGAATATGTTTAAAGTATAATACGAAGTTAGTAGCTACGCAATAATAAATAAGAAGATTTTCAATGTAAAAAAGTACACATAAGAGGTGAGAC
>QKDK01000239.1 GCA_003252135.1 Clostridia bacterium | reverse complement strand
AAAAACTAATCTCCTCCATCTCATTACTTCTTTTCTTTTTCACCACTGTTATTTCATATGGCGCAATAACATCATCAACGTCTGGTATAGGATCGCCGCCTTGTGCAACCAGATGAAATCCATAGCTTTTTCTAAGATTACAGGTATGGAAAGCTCTTTCGTCATGTTCTTTTCTTCTGAAATAAGAAACATGGTATGCATTGATATCACCGTGATGATACAAAGGATATTCTCCCGTTCTTTTTTCAAGCTTAGGAGCGAACAGATCTTCTCCTTTTTTCCCTTTGGCCGCAAAAAATAAAATCGCCAGTCCCGGCTCCCTGATTGGTTTGAATCTCCATTGAATCTTGATGTTTGACGGAAATTCAACCGGGCACCAGAGAACATAGTTCGCTTTTTGTCCCTCCTGTGCCTGTAATGCATTTTCAAGCAGCATGGCATTATTTTCAAACCGTATCTTTGCATTACCCTCCAGAACAAAATCCCTGATATCATCATGACAGCTCAGCGGATTCCGATAAAGTAAAGTTTCAGTACTTTCCATTTTTATCCTTTCATATATCGTACTTTGTAGTTGAGGTAATCTTATACGTCAATCTCCCTGGTCGCGCTTTTTTCAGCTGTAAATTCCTGCTCTGTCTGATAGCTCCAGTCTGTCGCAAAACCTTCTGATTCTGTCGCTTCCCCGTATAGGAGAGATATTCTGGGCTCCAAAATAACTTCGTCAAGATACCTCTTTTTCCTCTGATACCATCCATCACTTTTTGCTTCCCAGCAAAGGCCTTCTTTTTCTTCAAAACCCGATAATGCAGTAAATCTTACATTCTTTGTTTTTATACTTCCTGTAAAATAAACAGTTTTAGGTTCAAATGAGGTCGTAAATGCTCCTTCATATATGGGAACCCATAGATTGCCCTCAAGGCAGCTGATCTCATACTCTCTGATATCACCGGCGTGCTCTCTGTGATTCTGCCTTGGAAGATAACAGATACCCCTGATTTCCTCTTCCTGCTCCATGGAGTATTCCAGGGTATAAGGATACCGCAGCTGTGATATATCACCGGTCGCACTGTCTGAGATTTTTACTTTTGTATTCTTTCGTTTCATGCAGTCACGCTCAAAAAATAGACTTCTTAATTCAAAACTGTCTATATCCTGTTTTGGTGCAAATTCACTGCCAGCAATATATCTAAACAGGCTTTTGTACAGCTGTCGGCTGCTCGCATGATTTTTAGGCTCTGCCATACACAGCAGCAGCTTGCCCTTTAGAACATTGGCTTCCAGCAAAAGTGTCATCCTTTTATTCCTGTTCCACTCATCAATTACAGTAACTATCGATTCGGCCCTGCCAGACAACGCTTCTGTCAGAAAACCGCCTGCATCTTTCATAATTTCTTCCCACTGCCAGTCTGCATATTTCTCTGTCGGAAAATCCAGTAACGCCGGATGGTTTTGATCAATCACAAGCCCCATCCCTCTGTCCCAGGTGGGTCCCATCTGGGAATTCCAGAACACCGGCGTAAATTTTAACGGCGGACAGCGATAAGACAGACTTGACATAGGCGGTGCGAACAGAACCCGGCTTCCTTTTTTAAGCTCAGAAAATGCAGTCTCCCAGCACCTGGTTGCTATAATTCGTTCACTGCAAGAACCAATTGCTTTGATTGTTTTTGTTTCTCCGTTCCATTTATCGATTATTGCAGGATAGCACCACAGGTTCCATTCATTTTCACCTGCAATTTTTGTTCCTGTATGAATTGATACAGTTAATTGTAACGCAGATGCACCAGAAACCGGCATGGACATCTTAATCATTCCGATCTCAATATTTTTTCCTATCGGTATACTCATTACAGAAAATGTTCCTGTGTCACAGACTGTGCCAGATACTTTGTCAAAAAGCTTCCATTCAATCTGCGCTGTTATATCATTTTGTCCAAAATGACAGATTTCAAGCGGCACACTTACCTTTTCACCGCAAGTATATACTTTTTTATATAGTCTTGCGAGCGGAACTGTCTCATGACAGAACTTATTCCATAATACTTTGTCAGTCCCTGCCTTTTTATCCCAAAATGCATCCAGAACGCCTATCAGCGCAGTTCCCTGTCCAAGGTAGTCATGAAGATCCAATAATTCGAACCCATATACATGTGGAGTTCTGAAATTCGCTTCCAGATCCTCTTTGTACATCGCAGTCTGAAGCATTCCGGAACAATATGCAAACTCTTTATTGTTTTCATATACCCCGTGAGATATGGCGGATGCTTTGAATACCTCATAATTTCCAGGTTCCATAAACCCTGTAAACTTATTCACAATATCAAAATCAGGATAAGAGCACCACTGTCCAAGCTCATGACAGATTACAGGATATTTTATGCCTTTAACAGAAATTCTGTAATCCTCTCCGTTCCAGCCTTTTGGTCCGCGTATTGTTCCGCCTGGTTCAACACCAAACCCAGAACGATGAAAATACACATAATCCTGTCCGTGGATCTGATCAGGCGGGTATGGATAGGGCCAGCCTGACTGCATCGTATAAAGCTTTCTGCTGTCATATTCTTTGCACCAGGCAACCCAGTCCTGTAATGGCAGATCCCAGTCACCTCCTGGTTCATTGGATGGTGACAGGCAAAGAAAAGAAGGGTGATTTCCAAAGTTATCAAGAATAGCTCTGGCTTCCTCCTGCAAAACCTGATTCATCGGGTTTTCTTTTGAAAATATATTCCACATGCCACATTCGACCTGCAGATAAACCCCTGCCAGATCAGCAGCTTCAAATGCAGCTCTCGGCGGGCAAAAAGAATGAAAACGAATGAAGTTCAGGCCCCATTCGCGAATTGTAACCATAATTTTATTCCAGTATTCAAAGGAACAGTCTGTATATCCAGTCAGTGGAAACTCACCGCCGATATGTGTTCCTCGCAGATAACTTTTTCTGTCATTGATAATAAAGCAGCCATCTTTAGTTTCAGCCTTAACAAAACCAAAAGTAATCTTTTCAGAATCACTGCACATGCTGGCAGATGTGCCGTTCCCATGTAAAGTCTCCATTTGAAATACAGCCACAGCAAGGTTTGGACAGAATTCATCCCATGCATCTACTTTCTTAGTTAAACAGCAGGACAACATATGTCTGCTCTTGCCTGGTACAAGATTAACTTCAAAAGAGCTGCTTTCCGTTATGTTTTGTTTTGTAAAACTCAAATTGCACTGTATATTAACTGTCATTTCTTTTGAAAACTTATTCTCAAGCGTAATATCAAAATGAACAGTGTTGCTTTCAAGGTCAGGAATCGCTTTGATCTTTTGAAATGATATCTCGCTTTTTCCGGTTAAGATCACAGCTCCGGACATGCCATTCCATGTTGCTCCCAGAGCATCCGATACACCATGACCATCCGGGCGATAGGGCAGCTGCCACCCGTTATCGATTCCAATAACTAATTCATGTTCTCCTGCGTCCAGCATGCCAAGCGAAAATACATGCGGTACACAAAGACTTCGGTATTCACCAGCCAGTCTTCCATCGATCCATGCACAGGTCTTCCATTTTGTACACTCGATGGATAACGTATAGTCAAGCTTTTGTTCAATGAACAGCTTTTTTTTATACCATGCTTTTCCGCGGTACGTTTTGGGCGGCTGTGACAAAAAAGGCACCCTTACCTTATCTTCCTGAGCAAACATGTACTCCTCTCGCAGGTACCATTGTTTATCGTAAAGGCTCTGCACCCAGTTGGTGTCTCTGCTTACTTCGTCCCCAATCCCCTGACCCTGCAGACAGCCTGGTATCATAACAGAGTGTGAATACATAATGTCTCCCGGAAGTTCCAATTGCTCAATGGAACCGCTTGCCATTTGATTGCAGGAAAGCTCCCAGCTTCCGCTTAGATCAATATCTTTTTTCATTTCATGTCCTTCTTTTCATACAAACTTTGTTATATACTATACCATCTTGCAGTAATGTGCGTCAAATGTTTCTATTTACCATTTCCTGCACAAGAAAAGAGTCATCATTTTCAGGATGACTCTTATTGTTTGACTACTATGCAGATAGGTTCATTGACATCTGTTATTTGCTTCTGTTCTTCTGCAGGAACTCCGGAATCTTAATTCCGCCTTCCTTATTAGCCGCCGGTGAAGATGGTTGTTGAAGTGCTCCCGCACTGAAAGCTGGAACTGTCTTAGGTGGCTGTGCCTGTGTCTGTGTCTGCTGCACTGACTGGGTGCTGCTCGCTGCCGGCTGTGTCATAGTCTGTTGCGGTCTGTAGGTATGTGCAGGCTGTGACTGCTGTGGCTGCTGGAAGGAAGGTGTCTTTACCGGCACATTCCCAGCGCGTAAAAACTCAGGTGTTTTAATGGAAGCATACTTTGTATTATCATTAAGCCCTGTAGCTATAACAGTAATTGTTGCGTAATCCGGTGCAGTGTCATCATACATAGCTCCGAAAATTATATTTGCTGATTCCCCTGCCAGCTCCTGAACATATGTTGCTGCCTCATTTGCCTCGAGCAAGCTGATATCACCAGAAAAGTTTATAATAACATGGCTTGCACCTTCAATGGTAGTTTCAAGCAACGGACTTGTTATAGCCTGTTTTACAGCATCAATACACTTGTCATCCCCAGAACCAACACCGATACCGATATGTGCGACACCTTTATTCTTCATTACTGTCTGCACATCTGCAAAATCCAGGTTGATCAGTCCCGGAACATTAATAAGATCTGTAATCCCCTGAACACCCTGCTGAAGTACTTCGTCCGCTTTACGCAGCGCATCCGGCATGGTAGTTCTGCGATCTACGATCTGAATCAGCTTATCATTGGGAATCACAATCAAAGTATCAACGCTGTCCTTCAGTCTTTCAATACCACTGATGGCATTATTCATACGCTGTTTTGCTTCGAATTTAAAAGGCTTGGTTACAATACCAACGGTAAGTATGCCCAGGCTTCTTGATATTTCTGCAATCACAGGTGCGGCACCGGTACCTGTTCCACCGCCCATTCCGCAGGTCACAAACAACATATCTGCACCCTTGATGATATCTGTCAGTTCATCACGGCTTTCTTCAGCAGCTTTTTCTCCGATCTCGGGTACTGCTCCTGCACCAAGTCCTTTTGTCAGCTTTTCCCCGATCTGAATACAGGTTGGTGCCTTACATGTCTTTAAATGCTGTTTATCCGTATTAACACACACGAACTCAACGCCCTGTATGTTTTCTTCTATCATTCTATTTACTGCATTATTACCTGCACCGCCCACTCCTACTACAACGATCTTAGCTGCGGATTCCGATTCATTCATCTTAATCTCAAGCAAGGTT
>QKDK01000234.1 GCA_003252135.1 Clostridia bacterium | reverse complement strand
TGTCCATAAGGGCCAGCTCCTTCTCTTTGATCTTTTTATCAAGATCAGTTTTTTTCTCATCCTCTTCTTTTGTTGACTTTATATGTGCCAGCTTTTCATTCAATGCATCATAGCGTTCTTCCTGGAAATTGATCTTGCTTACGATTTCCTCCATCTTCTTAACAAGCTCCCTGGCATATTCAGGTTCTGTTGAAGCATCTTTTTTCATTTCATTGATCGGTTCAAAGATTCTATTGAAAGTATTCCTCATGACAACAGGAACTTCTCCTTTTGCTACAACATCTTCAATAACATCTGTCTCAACTCCTTTTTGGTAGAACTCATATGCAATCTTCATCTGAGGTGCTGAAATTTCATATTTATCGATCATTGATAAGAACTTTTCTGTATCACCCTTTCTTAGGCATTCTGAATACACCTTCATCTGTCCAAGGTTGAATCCCTGCTTTGAATAACGTTCCGTCTGGTCAGTTGTAAGACCATACTCGAGATCGTCCTTGATCAGCATAATGATTTCCTCGCTGTGTCTTTTTGCTGATCGTAAAGTTTCAATATACTTGTTAATCTCACCTTTACTTAGTATCTCTTCCATATAAAACCTTCCTTTCTTCTGCCTGCTCTTACAGGTACAAACTGCTATGAATGTTATTTCCCTTGCTTTCTGCACTAAAAAAACAGCCTATCTTTTTGGCTGTTTACTTCTATACTTCTTTATTTTCTTATCTTTGGGATAATCTTTTACATTATCCTTTTCTTCCTTTATATTATTTCTAGCCTCCTTAAACCTATTCTTACCCGAGTCATTAGGAACAATTTCATTCCAGATTGATCTTCCTGTATTTAATTCCTGCCTGACCGCTCTTTCCTTTGCAGTCGTGTATATCATATGCTCCCTGTAATACTTTCGTAAATCTGCTGCTTCTTCAAATGTATAACCCTGCTCCTTAAGTGCGTCGTTCAAGAGGAGCCATCGTTCATGATCTTCCTTAAAAAAGAAATCACCCTTTTGAAACTCGACTTCTGCATACTTGATTTCTTCCATTTCATTATAAACGGCAAAGATATCTGCACATCTCTGATTTGCCCGGTATGCCCTGCTCTTTTCACTTGATGCTTCTTTTTTCTTTCCAGATAAGACATCAAGTGATTTTGCAAGCTCGTCCTTACTTCTTACATCATGTCCTGACAAGAATAAATATTGCTGCTGCAACTTATGCATCCTGTTTATATCATCCTTGTATTTCCATGCCTGACTAAAAGGCTTTTTCTTTAGTTGCCCTGACTTATAAAGTTTTGCAAAATACCTTCTTTGAAGTCCAGTAATTTTAGTTCTCTTATAACGCTTCACATGGTATTTAACGATTCTCGGTCTAGCCTGGTTTCTATGTTTTTGATAGAAAGATAAATCTTCCTTAATTACACGTTCTCTTATCTGTTCTTCTGAATAATCATTGCCTAATGTTCTACATCGTCTGTACCTTGTCATGCCGGGTGGTCTGATAGCAAGATATTTCCCTTGCTTTGTTTCATACCCTTTATCTTTCATAAGATCAAGAAAACTATCGAATGAAGCGGCTTGAATTATACAAGCATCAATGTCTCGTTTTATCATCTCAGACCAGACTGGTTGTTTTTCGCTTTTCTCGTTCCAGACATTCTTATCTTCTCTGTTCCATTCTTCCTTTGCATCCTCGATATCTATGATAGACAGCCCATATTCCTGACAAAGTCTGTTCGTTATAGGTTGGATATCTCTTGCCCAGTCTCCTTTTTCATATCGGTATTTCCTTCCCGTGGCAAAGCTTACACTATTGAAGACTATGTGGGAATGGATGTGTTCTGTGTTATCATGTACTGCATAAACAACTTCATACTTACTGCCAAGGTACTCCTGAACAAATCTCTGTGTTATTAAAAATGCAGTATCAGGGTCAACTTCATTTTCTTTAAAAGAAAGGATCAGATGATAGCCCTGTCTTTTATCTGTCTTTCCAAAGATCCGCTTTGTTTCTTCCATCTGTTCAAAAGCAAAATCAAGTTGACAGTTCAAAGCACCAGCAAGTTTTCCATCCTGCGTCTTTTCTTTTTTTAGTATATATTCAAGGGATCTTTTCAAGTGCTTTCCATGATAATGTCCTCCACAATCTTTCATATTTATGATCTTACTGATCGCCAATATGTTCCACCACCTTGTTAACTAAAACATTCAGTTTTTTCATATAAGCAATTAGGTTGGTTTTATCATCTCTTGAATAGAATTCAGAATTATAGTTAAACACAATCTGATTGATATTGACACCGATTCGGTTAACTTCATTAATAAGTGTTTTTAACATATCCCTGATCTCTGGATAATCACAGGGCTTACTTCTAATCATCATGCGCAGATAAGCTGCTTCGTTAATTCCTGACTCTTCTGCTTTTTCTGCAAGGATCTTTGCTTCTTCTGGTATGAGTCTCAGCGTTTTCTTTATGCAATGGATACTATCTGCCATTTATTCATCGCCTCCTTTCTCCTGTTAAACATTTCATATCTTCAGACACGTTCTGTATTGTAGCATCGATACTTTTACTTTTATTCGGTCCGGTGTTCGATTTGACATTGCCTGATGGATTCCCTAAAAGTTTGTTGATTGATTTCCCATAACCGGTCATGTCAAATAATTGATCTAATCTGATTTCATCTTCCTTTAACTTCATATAACGATTCTGATGTTCTGTAAAATCAATAAAATCCTTGGGATCTTTTCTTCCTGAATCGGATTCAAGAATCATTTCATAATTCCAATCGCATATCAGATCGATTATTTCATCCAAAGTATATTCCACTGTTTCACCGTTCTCTTCTGAAATATCCAGTCTAAATAAATTTCCTTTCCTGTCCTGCCCAATAGCATAATCATGACCTTCCAGATAACCATATAAAAGGACTGCATCCGACTCTGAAAGATCAAATGATAATCCCTTCATATTTATCCATGAGATTAGATCTTCGGGTCTTAACAAAAGCTTTATTTCTTTTACCATGCTCTTCACCTCCTTTTTATTTTCATTTTCAGATCCTTTCAAAGTGCCTCAGGGAAAGGGTACCGGTCTACTGCTAGATACGCATTTGAGCCATCTCTGGCTTTTCATGCATCTAGTTAGGGGAAAAATCCCCTAAAACCCCTTTCATATTGGCAGTGATGGCACTTTCTGCTATCATTTCTGCATTGTGATGGCGCTTTTTGCTATCACCAGGCATTTTTGATAGGGCTTTTTGCCATCACTTTTTATTGTTTATCTATAATTGTAAAAATCTCATACTTTGATGATGGCACTTTCTGACATCACTTTCGCTCTGTGGTAGCGCTTTCTGCCATCACTGACCCTTTCTGGTGGCACTTTCCGCCATCACAATTTAAATTCCCTAAAATAAAATGTACCCCATAGACTGGACACGAACTTTGCAACCTGCGAACACCTTTTTTGCATCTACTTCTACACTGTGGACTTTGGTTTTCATATCAATTCCAAACTGTGGACACATGGTTTTACGTGCGACCCCAAACTGTGGACATTCTTTTTTGACTCCTGGCTTCATCTACAATGTCGTATTTTACTGCAACGAGCCATTCATTATAATCCTTATATCCTGATGGTGGCGGGCTGTCCTCTACTTCATACCCAAGCCCAAAGTATTTCTCGCACAATTCAAAAGAAGCTTTCCTTCCCGGTTCGTCGTTATCAAGGCAGAACCTTATGGATATAATCTCTGGGTTTTCTTTTAAAAAAATAATAAGAGGTGCATCTGAAAGCATGCCAAGTGCTAACATACTGGATTCATAATCAGAAAAGATATCCACATAGCTCATTAAATCGATTGCAGCTTCAAATACGATAAGATCTTTACTACCTGGCCTTGATACATTAAACCCATAATTCTTGTCATTCCCTTCAACATCACATTTGAATGCCTTTCCGTCCTTATCGAACACACCTCGCATGCTTGCAAATTTTGTGACTCCATCTTTGTCATTTCCTTTAAAGACCACATTATGATGCTGCCTGCTTTCATATATGAGTCCTTTACTAATAAAATGATCTATTACCTGATTGCTCAGTCCTCGTTTATCTCTTAAATATGCGTACAGATAAGAATTATCCTTTGCCGGCACGGGAAGAACAAATTCCTTTTGTTCTCTTTTCTGCTCCTTCACTTGAAATCTTAATTGTGGTTTTCTTGTCTCTTTAGAAAGTCTCTTATATCCTGCAAAATCAAGCAGCCAGAACACCGCCTCTTTTACTTCCATTCCACAAAAGACTTTCAAAAAATCGATCTGTGATCCTCCATTGCTGCCCTTCTCATACTGTCTTGACCATCTAAACCAATGCTTTCTGTCATAAATACGAACCGAGTCCATTTCCTTAAGCGTATGAAATCTGCCAATGCGTTTTACTGTATATCCAAGATTTGAAGCGACTGCTGTCAGATCGACACTCTTTGCAATATCAAGTTCCTCTTCTGTAAATCTTTCTTCGTTCAGTCATTATCACCTTACTTTCTGATTTTCTGCTATCATCAGTGATGGGAATTCTAGTGACTTATAATCCTGTTCCCATGAAGTTTTTGGATTCGACATGACTCCTTTTTCCTTGAAGCTAAAAAATTCCCGGTTACTTCCTCCGACGATTAAGTGATCCAATAAAGGTATTCCCATAATTTCGCACACCTTGCTCATCCTGTCTGTAAGCATTGTGTCTGACTTACTTGGCGTAAGGCATCCGGAGGGATGGCAGTGTACAAGGATCATGCTTGCTGCATTGCTTAAGATACTAGCCTTAATCAGTTCTCTTGGATGAGCCATAGCTTCATTAAGCACTCCCATACTGGCAAAATGCACATTGATCGGCGTAAGGTCAGATTTTAGGTTCACCACGCATACAACCTCCCTGTCTAACTCGCACATTGTTTCTCCAATAACTGATACGACTTCATAAGGAGTATTGAAAGGACGCTCCGAATAGATTGGCGCGTCCTTTACAAGTCTTATTGATACTACCTCAAGATCAAAAACATCTCTTTCTGTCATCATTATCTACCTCCTCTCCAAGGTGTACTGTAATGATAACTCCATCACCACTGCTATTGATCAGATCGATCAGTTCCTTCATAGTAAGTTCTTTCGTTTTACTCTCCTGTTCCATATATATCTCGTATAATCCAATTATCCTTTGATAGGTGATTGGATTATATTTTTCCTTTCTATTTATTGTTTATAGCTATGAGCTCATTTGCTCAGTTATAATACGTTAAGCACTGTGGATTTGTACCTATATGTTTACAGCTTTGACTG
>QKDK01000057.1 GCA_003252135.1 Clostridia bacterium | reverse complement strand
TTGACAATAATTTGTTGTGGGTGTCAAAAGTCTTCAACTTACTATAGTGATGTCAATTTGCACAAAGCCAGAAGACGCATTGCTTCGATTTCAATATAGAAAAGAATCTCTACTATATTTCCATAGGCGCATTCGTTCTTCTGTCTTTGTGCAAATTGACACGTAATTTACGAAAGAGGACTATTCGACCCTCACATCATCATAATACGTTGCAGCATTACCTCTAAAAATAAGATTAATCGTGTGTTCAGATGTGTTCATGCAAAAGATCTGAGCTGATATCAGATAAGCTGCAGTCGTTCAGTGGGGAAGCTGCATGTATCAACACGAGGATAAGCTGCAGTCGTTCTGAGGACCCCTGCATATATTCAGGATTAAGAAAGGTGAGAGATTATGGAAGCTATGACAGTACCGTTTTTTAGTATCGCGGGGATGATATTTACACTTATATGCAGTATTCTGGTTCCGGTCTTTGTATGGATCAGAATGGAGAAAGCCTGGAAAAAAAGTTCGACAGCTATTTTATTTGGCACTGTCGGTTTTATTGTACCGCAGCTGATCATCCGTTCCCCTGTACTGTCGGTGCTTTCGGCTTTTCCGTTCTATACAGCATTTGCACAGAATAATACTGTATTGTTCTACTTTCTGCTGGCATCCACAGCTGCAATTTTTGAGACAGCAGGACGTCTCTTTGTCTTAAAAGTATTCATCAAAAAAATAACCTATAAAAATTCTGTAGCAGCAGGATTTGGCCATGGCATGTCAGAAGCAGTTATCCTGGTAGGACTGAGTACTGTCATAAATCTGATTATGAGCCTTGCAATCAATTCGCAGCTTTTTTCACTTGGAAGCAGCATGTATCAGGCTACCATAAGCCTGTCACAGGAAAAATCCTCCCTATTCTTTGCGGCTGGGGTGGAGCGTATCGGAACCATGTGCTTTCATGTGATGATCACAGTGCTTCTTGCTTATTTTGTGCAAAAGAACAGAACTGTAATCGGAGTGGCGCTGTGCCTGATCCTGCATACTGCGGTTGATTTTGTGACAGTTACTCTTTCAGGAAATGGGGTGTCTGTCTGGATGATAGAAGGAATGATACTGCTAGTCGGAGCACTTGGTGTCGCAACAGTTGCGGTCATGCGAAGATTTTTCAGACCAGAAGATGCTCAAGCAGGATCCGTAAACCAATCAGAATCAGTATAATTCCACCGGCAAGCTCGGCTTTTTTCTTGAAGCGCAGACCAAAACGGTTACCAAGGGCAACGCCAAGAAAAGAGAGCAGAAAAGTGATCACACCGATCAGGCTGACAGAAGGCAGGATTTTGACTTCAAGAAATGCAAAGGAGATGCCGACAGCAAGAGCATCAATGCTGGTGGCAATGGCAAGGCCAAGAAGCTCTTTGATATCTAGTTTGACGGTACATACAACTTCTTCTTCCGGTTCAAGTGCTTCTTTTATCATCTTACCGCCAAGAATAGAAAGCAGAACAAATACGATCCAGTGATCAAAGCTGGTGATATACCTGCTGAACTGGGAGCCAAGCAGCCAGCCTACTAAGGGCATAACAGCCTGAAAAACACCAAAGAAAGCTGCGATGATGACGGTATGTCTGTAGTTGATCTTTTTCATGCACAGGCCCTTGCAAAGTGCAACAGCAAAAGCATCCATTGAGAGACCTACAGCGACGAGAACTAGTGATAAAAAATCCATGATAAAACCTCCGATGCAAAATTTATATGGCTTAAAAAAAGCGGGCACACTTGCTGTACCCGCTTGTCTTTTCATCATATCTGAGGTGAAAACACACGTACAGCAAATGCTGTACATAAGTCTTGCCATTTCATGTAAGCCAGGTCTTCGACCAGTATGTTGACTTACAGCGCTTTGCGCCGGCTACTCCCTCATGAACATTTATGCATTATAGCACGGAATGATGAGTACGGCAAGGGCAATTACTTAAAACTCTTTTTTTTGATAGATCCGGAGAGAAAGGTATCTTGTCTTTATACAGGAAAGTTCTACAATATTCACATTCTGTCAACTGCTAAATTTTTATTTCCATATTCGCTTGGACTGACACCGCATATCTTCTTAAAATAACGTGTAAAGTGATATATATTGTGAAAGCCGCACAGGAAGGCGACCTGCTTGACCTGCATGGTCTCGTTGGTCAGCAGGTTCTTTGCCTTGTCAATTCTGGCTGTCAGCAGCTCGTCCTTTGGAGATGCGTTGAAAAAATTACGGTAATACGAATAGAACTGACTCTTCTCAAGATTGATCAGCTGGCACAGCCTTTTGGGATTCCAGTCTTCCTCGCAATGTGACAGCATCATAAGGCGCAGTGTCATGAACTGATTATAAAGATCTGGATTTTGAAAGGCCGGCTCCTGAATCTGCTGGAAGGAGCGGGAGAGCTCAATCAGCAGCTGATGTACCAGGTGATCAAGTTTTTCTTCATAAAACGGAAGTTTCAGCAGATATTCGGTATTGATCGTCTTTAAAAGCTCATGGACACTCCCGGTATCTGTTGGATAGAACAGCTGGTTACGAGGAAATGTATAATGCTCGAGTTCCTTTTTGCTGGCTGAAAAGTGAACAAAGCTGTTGCAGAATTCTTTAACGGCAGAATAATTCTGCTCGATACCTTTTTCAAAAAAGAGACAGGCACCCTGCTTACAGACTTGTGAGGATCCTGACAATGTGACCCGCATCGGTGTCAGAAACAGGAGAAAAAGACAATCTCCGCTGCCATTTGGTCTGTAGATGGCATCATGATCGCTGTTTTTTCTAAGATAACCGCAATAACTCACCTGGTACATTATAAACACCTCCTAAACAAATCTGGCCAGGCGAAGAACAGCATCTGGTCTCAATAGTTACAAGCTAATAAAAATCGGAGAAAAAGTCAATAGGTGCGGAGAAAATAACATTTTATTTTATCGGCTTGATGCTATAATGAAGAAGCATTCGTTCATTAAAAGAACAGCAGACAGTGATGTCTGTGCTGTATCAGGGCACAGAGAACAATGCCGGATGCAGCCGATTATTTTAGAATAATAAAGTGATGATGCAGAAAGGTAGAATCCCATGAAGAAAACAACGATTTGTATTGATAAGAATTTTACGGTAAGTAAAGTGGATGAACGTATTTTTGGTTCGTTTATTGAGCATCTTGGACGTGCAGTATACGAGGGCATTTATCAGCCGGGGAATAAATTTGCAGATAAGAACGGCTTTCGTAAGGATGTTATCGAGCTGATCAAAGGCTTAAAAGTTCCGGTCGTAAGATATCCGGGAGGTAATTTTGTATCGGGGTATCACTGGGAGGACGGTGTTGGCCCTAAGTCAGAGCGCCCTGCAAAGGTCGATCTTGCATGGATGGTAATCGAAAGCAATCAGTTTGGTCTCAATGAATTTATGGAATGGTCAAAGCTTGCAGATACCAAGCCGATGATGGCAGTGAACCTTGGTACCAGAGGAATCGAAGATGCGAAGAATATCGTGGAATACTGCAATCTTCCGGGTGGTTCCTATTATAGTGATCTTCGTAAAAAGCACGGGGCGGCTGATCCATATGACATCAAGCTCTGGTGCCTTGGCAATGAGATGGACGGACCGTGGCAGATGGGACATAAAACAGCAACTGAGTATGGCCGTATTGCTGCAGAAGCCGGCCGCATCATGCGCATGGTAGATCCGACCATCGAACTGGTTGCCTGCGGCAGCTCATCACTGACCATGAAGACTTTTGCCGAATGGGAAGCTACCGTGCTGGATGAGTGCTATGACATCGCTGATTATCTGTCATTGCATCAGTATTATGGAAACCATACAAATGACACAAAGAATTTTCTTGCTGAATCCGTTGCCATGGATGAGTTCATTACTTCTGTCATTTCCATCTGTGATTATGTAAAGGCAAAAAAACGCAGCAAAAAGCAGATCAATTTATCTTTTGATGAATGGAACGTTTGGTATCATTCCAACGAGCAGGATAAGAAGCTGGAGCGCGGGGTACAGGGACCTCACCAGCTTGAGGATGTTTATAATTTTGAAGATGCACTGCTGGTCGGCAGTATGCTGATCACGATGCTTCGTCATGCAGACCGTGTGAAGATTGCCTGTATGGCACAGCTTGTCAATGTCATTGCACCAATCATGACCTCGGATACCGGAGCATGGATGCAGACGATTTATTTTCCTTATATGCATGCCAGTGTTTATGGCCGCGGCACTGTTTTGAACACAGTTGTACAGTCACCGACCTACGAGAGCAAGCATGGCGATGCACCGTTCGTTGATTCTGTTGTCGTATATAATGAGGAGACAGATGAGCTGACACTGTTCGCTGTGAATAAGGATCTTGACAGTGAGATGGAAGTGACCTGCGACCTTCGTCAGTTCGAAGGATTCAGGGTGACAGAGCATATTGTGCTTTACCATGATGACCTGAAAGCAGTGAATACAGAAGCTGTTCCGGGAGCGGTGTCGCCATTATCCAATGGAAATGCAGCAGTGAACAGCGGAATACTGACCGCTGTATTGAAAAAGCAGAGCTGGAATGTCATCCGCCTTGGTAAGTAAGCATCAGTTTATATAAAATAAGGCAGCAGACTGAAGAAAGGTATGAAACCTGTCATCAGCCTGCTGCCTGTTTCATGTCAGCCTGCATGAACCCGGTTGTGCCCGAGTTCTTTTGCTTTATATAGTGCCGCATCGGCACGTACCAGCAGGTCATCCTGCCTGCTTTCCGCATTAGGAACAATGGTCGCAACGCCAACACTGATAGTCACGACCTGATTGAGCGGTGACTGTTCAAAAGGCAGTGCGGCAGTCTCAATCAGATGGCGAAGCTTTTCTGCGACCAGAATGGCCCCTGACTGATCTGTATCTGGCAGCAGACAGGCGAACCTGTCATCATTCAGTCTGGCGAACAGGTCCGTCGGCCGTTTCAATTCATGCCTGATGAGCTGAGCAATGGTATATAGGCACTGATTGCCCTGAATATACCCGTAGTTATCATTGTATCGCTTGAACATATCGATGTCGAAAAGCAGAAGAGAGAGAAAACGGCCGCTTCTTTTTGCACGTCCCCATTCAGTAGTAAGTACCTCATTGAAATTCCTGCGATTCGGTACTTTGGTCAATTCATCCATGAAGCTGCTCATTTTATGGAAGTCTCTGCTGCGCTTCTGGGCTATGTGACTTTTAATCCTGTTTTTGACAATAGGGAAGCTGAACGGCTTCAGAATATAATCAACGGCACCATGCTGGAATGCCCTTGCTTCGTTTTTTTCTTCTTCGTAGGAAGTAATCAGGATGACAGGGACATCACGGGTGATTGGCATCTCCTTCAGTTTCATGCAGATTTCAACACCATCAATATCCGGCATGCTGATATCAAGCAGGATCAGGTCAGGAACAGGTTCATGCATGGCAAGCTGCAGGGCTTCCATACCGCTGTGGGCTTCTGATACCTTGTATTCATCCTGTAGTGCCGATTCAAGCAGTTTGGTTACGGTAGTCTCGTCATCAACGATCAGGATATGCGGTTTATCCGTGATCGTATTCTTTTTTCCGCCCGGTAAATAGAGCTCAGGCTTAAGATACACGCTTTGATTTGCGGAAGCTGGATCGAACCAGGTGGTATATTCCTCGATCAGTGTCGTCAGAATCGTCATGTCGATCGGTTTACGTATAAAATTGTCGATACCGGACATCTGGCACTGCTCAATGTCGTATTTTGAAGGCTGATCCATCATTGCTATGATCGGTGTGTGCCGTCCGTCGGTTTCCTGAGCACGCAGCTCTGCGACTGTCTGGGTCCCATTCGGATAAACAGAGGTACAGTTCAGGAAGACAAGATCATACGGTGTGGTACGGAAGGCCTGCAGTATGGTCGTGCTATCCTCCGCAATATCATAGGCAATATGCTTGATCTGTAAAAGAGTAGTCAGAAATATCCGGTCCATGGATTCTTTATCACAGATCAGAATACGGATCGGCTTATCCGGCTGCAAAGATTCTTCCGAGGAGGTATCCTCAAAAGACGAATAACCGGGCCTGATTTCAGCAAGCGCATTTGCCATGGTATTGATCAGAAAAGAACGTTCGTAAGGCTTTTCAATCATATAAAGGTTCCTTATATCAGCCGGGCGCTCTGTGCTGTCTTCTGAATGTAAAAGGATAATTGGCATACTTCCCGAGGTATCAAGAAGTGACAGAACGGAAAGCAGGTCAGCTGCTTTCATATCAGGAAGTGAATCATCGATCAGTAAAAGATCATAGGGCTCCTGGCAGGATCTTGTGACCTTGGTTATGGCATCGGCAGCATTATAAGCTTCTTCATATGTACAATGTTCTTCTGCAAGATAGATTTCTAAGATTGCTCGATGCATTTTCTGACTGTCGACTAAAAGAATCTTTTTATCCTTAAATATAGTGAAATTCGCTTCCTGCTTTTCGGTCAGGTAATCCGGGTTTTCAAGCGGAATGGTAAGTGTTATGGTCGTTCCAAGGCCTGCCTTGCTGGCTGCATGAATCTGACCGCCCATCTGCTCTGTAAGAAGTCTGGCGATGGAAAGGCTCAGGCCGTTGCCGGTCTGTTTTTCTGAACGCTGTATATATGGCTGGTTGAAAGGAAGGAACAAACAGCCGATCTGCTCTGAAGTCAGAGATGAACCGGTATCCTTAACGGTAAAAACTATAGTATTAAATGCACCTCTGTGCTTTGAGGCAATAAGCAATATACTGCCTGCCTGTGTGTGTGCAAGAGCGCGGGCAATCAGGATCTGAAGCACCTGCCTGATCCGGTGCATATCGCCAACCGCATACTTCTGAACATTCGGTATCATGCGTATGCTCAGCTTGATCTGTTTGTCTGAAGCAGCAGATAAGAATGGTTTTATGGTCTCGGTCAGAAGACTATGCAGATTAAAAGGGATCAGGTCATAGTCTACTGTTTCTTCGATCAGGTCGATATAATCTGTCATATCCTGAAAAAGCTGGGAAAGCTGCTGCACGGACCAATGAAGATTTTCAATGATCTTTTTGTGATTCTTGGTATCAGGCTCCATCTCAAGAAGCTGAAGGAAGCCGGTGATTCCATGCAGCGGTCCTTTCAGCTCACGATTGATGCCGGACAGGAACAGATTGCGGCTTCCAAGCTTTTCCATCTTCGTACGTGTCAGCGCAGCTACCTCTTCCTCGAGAGCTTTTGTATGTCTTTGTTCACCGGATGAGTCATGGATCAGAAGCATGATCGTACTGTCTTCGATCAGCAGCGGGTAGAACTGATAGTATCGGCTTTCTTCTTCTGTATATGCCAGATAAGAGGAAGAAGCATAGTCGGCAGACAGCAAAGCTTCAGTTTTGTAATAGGACAGCGCTTCCAGAAGGCAGGAGCACTGTGACGGAAGATCATGCAGAGGCAGTCCGAGGCATTCCTCCCTGTTCAGAGAAAAAAGTGTCTCAAAAGCAGGATTGATATCCTGAAGAACTGCATCATCAAGTGCAGTATCCTGTTCCAAAGAAAAAGAACAGTATGACAAAGGGGTCTGCAGCATAAGATCTGACATTAATTGACGGTCCATAAAAATACCTCCCTTGTGAAGTTGGGAAATGTTATTCTATCCTGTTTAACAGAGTTATGTTTCGTGTTGTATAGATTTATTATATCACAAAATTACGTATGAATACCAATAAAAAAACGTAATTATACAATAAAACTTGTGCATAATCACGTTTATGAATAAAAATTAATATAAAATTTATGAATAATGAACTTTTTGACACAAAACAAACCGAACTATCATCGTATGCGCAGTATACTGCTGATCTGGGCGGCAGAAGCATCCGGATATAATGCCGTTACCTGCCTGGTCAGCTGCGAATATGATTCGGCAGGGGAGACTGTATACTGTTTTCTGACCAGTGCTTCTCCGAATAAAAGCTCTGGAGTTGTGTATATAGAAACTGACCAGCCATAGGCTTCCCCCTTTTTACTTACCTTTTTTTTGAAGTCGCGTATGGTTAGATAGGTCATCATCTGCAGCTGGTTAAGCACCGAATCAAAGCCTTTTTCTTTGTCTTTACCAAAGCCGGCAGCCTGTTTTAGCAGATAAGAAGGAAGTTCCTGCTGCTGTTCCATGATATCCATAATGCTTTTTAGCTTTCTTCCCGCTTTTCCGTCCTCATAGCGGCTGTCAAAGTCATAACCGTCCCTGCGGTAGTTGGCAAAATGCGAATACCACTCTTTGGATATAAAGCCGGCTTTTCCGGAAAAAAGCTTGCCGTATGCGACCTCGCCTTCACGAGCCAGAACAGCGCGCCACTCCCAGGGATCCTTTGCTTCATCACCGCTCCACCAGGAAGTGCGTCCGACATGCTCCTCCATGGAAAAACCCTTAACCTCGTTAGCGAACATTGGCAGAAATCCGACTTCATTGATATATGCTGTTAATTCAGCCGGTGTGCGAAGTCTCTTTGGATCATCCTGATCCAGACCTTCCGGTATCCATTTTCCATCTTCAGTAATCATGTGCTTCCCCGTTTCTATGATTGATAGGCTAAAAACAAAACATAAGTTCTGTTTTTAGTATAAGATTTTCACAGCATTTTTTCAAGATGTTTATCTGTAAAATAAGCCGATGTTTTTGTCATAAGAAGGAATGAGAAAGAAGGAATGAGAAAGTAGAAAATCCGCTTGACAACATGAAGAAAGCCCGATATAATGACCTCAAACCATTGATGTGGAGATAAAACCATAGGATGCGCCTTACAGAGAACGAAAGAAATGCTGAGACTTTCGTGGAGATGCAATTTGGTAAATGGACCACTGAGGGCGAGGTGAACAGCATTTTTGCTTAGTATCTGAAGACGTATTCCGGCGTTAACGGTAGAGAATGTGATAGCATTTTCGTAAGAGAGGACCTTTCGGTCAAAAAAGGTGGTACCGCAGATTATCTGTCTGTCCTTTTAACAGGGGCAGCTTTTTTTATGCCATAAACCCCTGTCCTTACGAAAAGCTGTGTAAAGCAACTAAATTTTTAGTGGCCGGAAAACGGCAGAGTGGAGGATGTTATGGAACAAAGTGCAGAAAAGAGAGTGTTAGCAGAAAAAACAAAAAAGGGACTGGCGATTTCAGATCTCATCCTGATTGCGGTATTGCTGGCAGCAGGAGCCGTATTAAAATTCTTTGTGGGTTCAATCGTGAATCTTGGAGGAATGAAACCGAACTTTATCATAGCCATGTACTGTCTGGCGATCATGTTGGTTCGTCCAAAGCTTCTTGAGGCAGGAATTATCGGTCTGATCGCAGGTGCAGTCTGTCAGTTCTTTCCGGGAACACCGTACCTTAATTTTGCTTCCGAGCTTGTCGGCGCACTATGCATGGCACTTATGATCAAACTGCCGCTGAAAATTAAGAAAGTCGACCTGAGTCCCGCTGTTTCGACTTTTATCAGCACCATTGCCAGCGGCGCAGTATTCGTCTTTTTGCTGCTGACCTTCGCAGATGCAGCTGGAAAGACCATCGCTTTCTTTGCACCGCTCGTGCTGGGAACTGCCCTGATCAATGTCGTGATCGTACAGCTGCTGTACATTCCGTTGAAGCTGGCATTAAAGAAGAAAGACTGACACGTAATTTTAAAGTGGCTATTCGCCCCCGCATCATCATAGCAATGTTAACAGAATACATAAAAGGAATGAGATGACCTATGATACAGATAGACAATCTGAGCTTTCAATATCAGGACGATAAGAATATGGCACTGAAGGATATCAGCCTAACTATAGCCAAAGGTGATTTTATAGGTATCATCGGGGAATCTGGTGCCGGTAAGTCCACGCTTGGTTATGCGATCAATGGTATTATACCGCACCATTACAAAGGGGATTATTACGGCAGGGTAACAGTGGCAGGGTTGGATACCTTTGAAGAGGAGCCAAGTTCACTTGCCCTTCATGTCGGAAGCGTGTTCCAGGATATTGACAGCCAGATGGTCGCAACTGAGGTGGAAGATGAGATCATCTTTGGTCTTGAGAACTTTGGCGTGCCAAAGGAAGAGATTGAAGGAAGGATCGAACTGGCACTGAAAGAAATCGGTATCAGTCATCTGCGTCACAGAGAGATCAATTCCTTAAGCGGCGGGCAGAAACAAAAGGTCGCCATTGCAGCTATCGTGGCCCTGTCGCCTAAGATCCTTCTGCTGGATGAACCAACAGGAGAATTAGATCCAAAAAGCAGCAGGCAGATCTTTCAGATGTTACAGCGTCTGAATAAAGAACATAACATGACAATCATCATTATAGAGCAAAAGATCATGCTGCTTTGCGAATATGCAAAAAAACTGATCGTCATGAAACAGGGACAGATGCTCTGTCAGGGCGATGTGCTTGAGGTATTAAAGCAGTCAGATAAACTCGAGGAAGCAGGCATCAATATCCCTCGTGTTTCCACGTTATGCCGGAAGCTTAAAGACCTTGGGCTGACAAAAGAAGAGATGTGCATCCATGTGGATGAGACAGAAGCCATGATACGACAGGACATTCTGTCGGCTGGCTGGTCAGAGCCGCAGGGCCTTGTGAATGGATCCGTAAAAAATACTGCAAAAGTCATAACAGACAATACATCAGAAAATATCTCGGATGTCATGGCAGCGTTTCGGAACGTGAGTTTTGGATATAACAGTGAAATGGTAGTAAAGGATGTCAGCTTTACCATACAAAAAGGCGAATTCGTAGCTCTGATCGGAGAAAATGGTGCAGGTAAATCGACTTTGAGCAAGCTTTTCAACGGTCTGCACAAACCTGGATCAGGAACTGTTCTTATCGATAACATGAATACGAAGGAAGTTAAAAGCAGTATCATGGCAAAAAGTGTGGGGTTTTTATTCCAGAACCCGGATCGTCAGATCTGCCAGAATACCATAGCAGAGGAAATTGCATTTGGACTTCGCTGCACCACAAAGGATGAAACTGAAATAGAAAGAAGAACAAGCAGGATTATTGATTTTTTTGGCTTTGACAGAGACGCAGCTCCATTTTCACAGAGCCGCGGTGAGCGCCAGCGAATTGCCCTTGCATCGCTGATCGCTGTAGAACCAAGGCTGCTGATACTTGACGAGCCGACAACTGGTCTTGACTACCGTGAGTGCATGGAGATGATGGAGCAGATAGAAACACTGAACAAAAAAGGTGTTACGGTCATCATGATCTGTCATGATATGGAGGTCGTTCTTGACTTTGCAAAACGTGTCATTGTACTGTCAGAGGGCAGGATCGTTGCGGATGGAGAAACACGAGTGATCTTCAGAAACAGAGAAGCCTTACAAAAGGCTTCGATTCTTCCGCCGCAGATTACAGAACTGTCACAGCGTCTTGGCGATGCTTTTATGTATGCCGATACTGTAGATGAGATGGTACAGGTCCTTACTGCCGGAAAGGAGGGTGCCCGATGAAAGGGTTTTTTGATTATATTCCTGGAAATACAGGACTGCATAAGCTGAATCCGGTAACAAAGATCATGCTCTCTTTTATTATATGTATAGCCTGTTTTATCAGCAAAAATCCATATTTTTTACTCGGAATCATCGGTCTGAATCTCTTGCTCGGGGCGTATGCCGGAGCTTTTTCACGTGCGGTGAGACTTTTAAAAGGATTACTGAAGATATCGGTGCTTTTATTTCTCATCCAGCTCCTGATCATTCAGAGCGGCGAGGCTCTGATAGCACTGCCATTGCATCTTTCCATAACAGATAATGGACTTAGGACTGCTATTAATCTGGTTCTGAGACTCGTCGGTGCGACCATACCGTTAGCCCTGATGCTTTCCATAACCAGAATGAATGATCTGTCCAATGCCCTTGTGACCAGAGTGCATGTCCCTTATAAATATGCTTTTACCCTGACTACAGCAATTCGGTTCATTCCCGTCTTTACAGAAGAAATGGCAGGTATTATGGAGGCACAGATATCAAGAGGTGTTGAGTTTGATACCAGAAATATCCTGAAGAAGATGCGTCTGATTCTGCCGCTTTGTGTGCCGTTACTGATCACCTCGGTAAAAAAGGCGGATGCCTCAGCCATTTCTGCTGAATTAAGGGGATTTCAGCTTCGAACAGTAAAAAGCTGTTATAAGACCTATCCGTTTCACGTGGGAGACGCGGCAGCATTTTTCTTCGGGGCATGCCTTATCATGGGAGCTGTGCTGCTAAACCTTACGAATCTATAAGGTCAGAGAAGGATGTTATATCGGTCTTTGACGATTAGACATAAAAGCAACATAATAAATAACATATTATGTAGCATAATAAATAACATATTATGCAGCATATTAAATAGCATATTATGCTACATATAATAGCAGAAAGACAGGCATCACCAGCCTGTCTTTCTACTATTATATTACCACAAAACCGGGTAAAATTCAAGACTTGTAAAAAGTCTGAAGATAGACTAAACTCTGATTTCACAAAAGAAATTCAGGAGGAAAGTCTATGAAAGATGAATCAGGTTTATTTTTACAGATGGAGCAGCTGCTTTCACTTCAAAAAGAAAATGAGATCATGCGTATTCTGAAGAAAAACGAAGAGACAGAAAAATTTGGACTTGTACTGACACGAGAAGAAGCGTCCATGCTTGCAAAAGGGCATAAGGATTCCTTACAAGAGCAGCAGAGAGTGGAGTTTGGACAGGGAATCATTGAAAAACTGATTTACTGTTTTTGTGATTCTGCTTTTCTTACCCAGGATAACTACTGTGAAAGTCTCATTGAACTGCAGGATATATTTTACCTGTATAAAAATGAAACGGGAGATGAACTGACAGATGATGAGCTGCTCGAACTGATGCGCGACCTGTTCGACAATATCTGCTTTGGCTCGATCGAGTATCTCTCAGAGACCTGTCTGGAGCGTTTTTCTGATGCTGTACATGCGGGTTACCGCGGTTTTATCGGGACACAGGGGAGAAATGAGGATGCGGTAATATCACATGAGACACGGTGGGACAGAGAGCTATTTCTAACAACTTTGCAAGATTTGTTCTAAAGTCTAAATTATTTATGGAATATTTTACTTGTTTTTTGTATAATATACAAAGGAGTACTTTTGTGTAAAGTATAAGAAACTGGAGGATCAAAGATGCAGCAGATGGCAGGATATTTATTTGTCCATTTTACGGAAGAGGGTGAGAAAGGGGAACAGATCTACTTTTCACTTAGCAAAGACGGACTTCACTGGAAGGATCTAAACCATGGAGAGCCGGTGCTTATATCCGGTACAGGAGAATGCGGCGCGAGAGATCCTTTTATTATGCGGTCAGCAGACGGTCATAAGTTCTTTCTGATCGCTACGGATCTTCGTATCGCATCGGGCAAGGGTTGGAGCGTTGCTCAGTATGAAGGCAGCAGAGATCTTCTTGTCTGGGAGAGCAGCGATCTTTTGCACTGGACAAAGGAGAAGGCAGTGACCGTTGGGATTGAAGGTGCGGGCTGTGTCTGGGCACCGGAAGCTATATACGATAAAGAGAATGAAGATTATCTTGTCTTCTGGGCATCTATGACGAAGGAAGAAGGAGAGGCAGAAGCAAAACAGAAGATCTACTATTCCAAGACAACGGATTTTCATACATTTACCCCTGCTGTTAAGTACATAGAGCGGGAAAATCACATCATAGACACTTCAATCATTGAGAGTCAGGGAATCTATTACCGCATTTCTAAAGATGAGACAACGAAAAACATCAGGATCGATTCCTGCAGAGATCTCGTCAACGGTCCATTTCAAATGCTTTGTGCACCTGTACTGGAAGCATTACACGGAGTAGAAGGGCCGACGGCATTTCCTTTTTATGACAGAGACGAGTGGTGTCTGATGGTCGATCAGTATGCTTTAAGCAAGGGCTACCTTCCCTTACTGATCAGGGACTGGGCATCAGGTGATTTCAAAGTCCTCGATGCATCGATGTTCGATATGGGCGCGGCAAAGAAGCGGCATGGTTCCGTGCTGTTGATCACAGAGGAAGAATATAATGATTTAGCGCAGTATTTTGGAGTATAAGCTGAGAAGAAGCCAGGATATCATGAGGGGATGATAGCTTTTTGCAGGCTGCTGCAGGTCAATATTCAGAATCGAAGTGTGCAAGGGAGAAAACATATGGAGAGAATCAATGATTTTACCCAGGGGGGAATGGGTAAAAACATTTTGAAGCTGGCAGTACCGCTGATGCTGGCTCAGCTGGTCAATGTTCTTTATAACATTGTGGATCGTATGTATATAGCCAGAATACCTGAGACGGGGACGCTTGCGCTTACCGGGCTTGGTATTGTCCTGCCGATCACGCTGTGCATCAGTGCATTTACACAGCTTTTTGGTTCAGGCGGTGCGCCTCTTTGTTCGATTGCCAGAGGACGGGGCGACATTGAGGAAGCAGAAGAAATCATGGGAAATTCCTTTGTTCTTCTTGTTATTTCAGGAATCGCACTGACCATAATCGGTATGATCGTGAAGAGGCCGATACTTACTCTTTTTGGTGCAAGCAGCGAAACGATAGTCTTTGCGGATGCATATGCGCAGATCTATCTGCTGGGCAGCCTTTTTGTCATGATCGGTCTGGGAATGAATCCTTTTATCAATTCGCAGGGGTTCGGACGTATCGGTATGATGACAGTAATAATAGGTGCAATCATCAACATTGCGCTGGATCCGATCTTTATCTTTGCCTTTGGACTTGGGGTGCGCGGAGCTGCACTGGCTACGGTACTTGCGCAGGGAGTCTCCTCCTTATGGGTCCTTCGGTTCCTGCGAAGTGATAAGGCAATCATGAGGCTGCGGTACTCATCGCTGAAGCTGCAGTGGAAGCATGTAAAAAGTATAACCATGCTTGGAATATCAGGGTTTGTTATGTCCATAACCTCCAGTGCCGTTCAGATCATTAACAATAAGATGCTGCAGCAGTTCGGCGGCGATATGTATGTTGCTGCAATGATCATTATCAATTCCATTCGGGAGATCTTCTCTCTTCCCGTTTTTGGCCTTATGCAGGGAGCTCAGCCGGTTCTGGGCTTCAATTATGGAGCAAAAGCATATGACCGTGTAAAAAAAGGAATTATATTCATCACGATTGCCGGTACAGTATATACCTGCACTGCGGTCGCAATCACGAACCTGTTCCCCGGATTCTTTATCAGGATATTCACACAGGACATATCTGTCGTAAATCTGACCGTTCCCTGTCTGAAGCTTTACTTCTTTGGATTCTACATGATGTCCTTTCATTTTGCCGGACAGACTGTATTCCTGTCTCTTGGAAAATCAAAAAAAGCTGCATTCTTTTCTATGCTTCGTAAGATCGTCATTGTCATCCCTATGACCTTGCTCCTGCCTCGCTGGTTCGGATCAAGCGGTGTGTTCGCAGCGGAACCGATTTCTAATTTTGTGGCAGGAGTTGCCTGCTTTACAACCATGATGCTCACTGTCTGGAGAGAGATCGATGACAAGGATAAATATCAAAAGAAAGCATTGGAAGAAGAAACAACACGCTGACCATACAGGAAAATTTTGAGAGTGCTCATTTTTGAACAGAAAGGTCATACTGAGAATGAAAGAACAGAAAATACCTGAGCAGAATATGCCTGAGAAGAATATACCTGAGCTTAGTATGAAAGAACAGGAAATGCCTGAGTTCTATACGTGTCTGGCAGCAGAAATAAAAGAAAAGCTTGCTGCACTTGCAGAACCTGTGTATGCTTCCTTTTCAGCAAAACTGCTTCCGGGTACAGAACATATACTTGGTGTAAGGCTTCCGGTCTTACGAAGACTTGCAAAAGATATTTTGAAGCGACTTCCTAAAGAAGATGGTATTATCCGGTACCTGCAGACGGCATCGGCCCAAAGCTTTGAAGAAATTATGCTGCAGGGGTTCGTCATAGGATACAGTGCTCTGGAGGAAGAACAGCTCATGGCAGCTGTCGAAAGATTTCTGCCGCTCATTGATAACTGGTCGGTCTGCGACAGTTTCTGTACAACAATGAAACAGATGGCCAAGAATCAGGAACAGTGCTTTGCATTGTTACAGAACTGCCTTGATTTATCAGATGAAAGGCCTTTTTACAGACGTTTTGCTATTGTAATGATGCTGCATTATTTTATAAGTGAAGAGTACCTGGACCGGGTTCTTCTGGCAATGGAAAAAGCAAAATCTGATCATTATTACGTGAATATGGCAAGAGCATGGTGCATATCAATGTGCTATATCAGTTTTGAAGAGAGAACAACAGAGTTCCTGCAGAATGCATGTCTCGATGACTTCACCTTCAGAAAGTCGATTCGAAAAATATGCGAATCAACTGTTGTCAGAAAAGCATCAAAGGAAAGCCTGCAGCTTCTGCTAATTCATTAATACTACGGTAAATACTGTATAATCTCCCCGTGTATAGATGGGGTAATAACCAATCTTTCCCTGATGGTACTTGCTAATTATTGTTACAAAGTCAGGAGTATCATATTCCGGATACAGTATCGTGATTTCTGACAGTCCCTGCTGATACAGTTCGGCAAATTTATCCTCATACAAGGAAATCGAGCTTATCATATGCCCCTGATACATATAATAGGTATAATAAGTCGCTGTGCATGCCGGGAAACCTGCGTCGACAGTGTGTGTTCCGTCAAGTGAGCTGTCAGGAACCAGAAAATACTGATAACTTACATAGCCGTCAACATCGGGTACAGGATCATCGAATGTTGTATCGACATTGTACCATTCACCGTCGAGCTCTACTATGTTCCAGGCATGAAGGATGCCGCTTGCAGTTCCGGTTGCCACATAGTCATTGATTCCGAGGCAGGTCATAAAAAGATGGAAGGTCTCGGCATAGCCCTGGCATACCGCAACATGATAGAGCAGGACACCTTCGCTGGTGAATGAGCTGTCTGCAACATTGCCGTCATCATAATATGCCATATCATATTCGGTATTCAGAATGATATAGTCATGGATCGCCTTAACTTTTTCATAATCACTCATGTCATCTGTAATGACAGTGTCCAGAACATCGACAACAACAGCATATATCTGTGTCTGTACAGCGGAAAGTCCGGTCTTATCTCCTGATATATAGGCATAAGCGCTGGTATTTGTCACTGTTATCGATATGGTCTTTGTACGTCCGGCAACAGTCAGGGTGATGTCTGTTTTTCCGGGCTTTTTTGTTGTTATTGTCCCATTATAGGATACCGTGGCAACGGAAGTGTCAGAAACTGTATAACTTCCCTGCAGGTAAACAGCATTTGCGGAATTAACAGCATAGTAACGGTTCGCTGTATTGCCGACCGGAATGGTGAGGTTCTGAGGAACATAAAAAGTTACACGTTCCACGTAGCCTGAAAAAATAGTCGGTGTCGGTGCTGCAGTCGGTTTAGGCGTTGAAGACACAAAAGGCTGTTTTGTCGGTGAAAGCGTCGGTGTCGGTGTTGCCGTTGGAGTGGATGTATTCGCAGGTTCTAAAGACGGGGTTGCCGTATCCGCTGGCTGAATCGTTGGTGTTGATGTAGCTGGTCTGGGTGATGGTGTGTATGTCTGTGCCGGTTCTTTTGTCGGTGATGCTACAGGCGTGGGTGTGTCAGAAGCAGAAGCAGAGTCTGAGGCAGAATTAGAGACAGAATCCGTGCTGAATACTGACGGAGTAGCAGTGTCTGATCCGGAAGGCAGAAAGCTGTCTGGTTCGGCAGGCGAAATGATGGCTGCATCAGACGGTACTTCTGTGATCTGTATCAGAGCACTGTTTTCTGGATTTACCGAATGCGGATATACGAAGCTGCAGCCAGACAAAGGAATGGAAAAACAGCATAAAAAATAAAGGATACGAATATATTTCATGGGAATGCCTTTCTATAATAAACGGATGAGTTCCGGAAAAAAATGCAGTTAAATTCTTTAAATTGTAAAAAATAATCACTAAAACAATTAAATTAACTGTTTCTACTATACAATATAAAAAGAAAATTATCAATTATTACTTTTAATTAGCGATATTGACTTGCGTTTTACGAGATTAGTCTTAAAATTTACCTTTTTCTGAAGAAATCGCTCCATTCGGTATTCATAAAAGGTCTTGTTCATAACCGTGAAAAGAGTTGTCAGTGATTTCAGGCAAAAGTCTTTGGAATCCTTGTCTACACCCTTCGCTGCTTCAAAAAGAGCAAGTGCAGTCTGTCTGTGGTTGCTTTTGAACAGGTCGAGAAGTGTCGTTGCCTGGGAAGAGGACAGAACCTGGTACAGTGTATTAACAAACAATTCACGTTGTACTTCATTCATGGAATTAACCCATGAATTCAGCGCATTATCCATAAGCAATGCTGAATTTCGTATGGATGACACTGTTTTAAAAGCACCATGCTCCACGACCCAGGAAAATGGATCATGCTGCAAAATACCAAGCTGCCTGCTTTCAATTACAGTTCCTGCCTCCTGGTGCTCCAGGATCATGCCAACGATCGAGGATTGGGGGACATACTTACAGATACGATCCCGTATAGAAAGGTATCCGGTCGATGCAAAGACATCTCCGGTGAACCCCGGACCGTCATGACTGTATACTGCACTGATACGTTCCTGAATTCTGATATCACAGCTCATGGCAGAGTACACGGCCAGATTGCCGCCCTTTGAATGTCCGCCTACCAGAAGCGGTCCTGTAATATGACCGGATACAGCAGTCAGATATAGCAGGGCATCCTTTTGCGCAGGAACTGGTGAAATAAAAGCCATATTAAAATCCTCTTTCCAGCCGACCAACGATGCATCTGTGCCTCGAAAAGTAACATGGGCGAACAAGTCTTCCCATTGAAAGGTGATTGCAGAAAACTGTTTTTCAGTGACAGGATCAAGTTCGTTGATGTAATAGGATAGGCGCACATCGCCGTAGCGGCGGCTCTTTGCCATAGCAGTCAGCAGCTGCTGGTTCTGTTTTTTCTGCATAACGCCCTGATAAAGAAAGTCCTGAGTACTGTATTCCAGCAGATCATGAAGCTTCCTGCCGTTTTGCTTTGCAGGGGATGGAAGAAAAGGCGAAGGTGAATCCTGAAAAAAAGAATCAAAACGAAGATAGGACAGCTGTGAAAAAATCAGGCTGTCAACTTCGTTGAATTCGCACTCTTCAAAGTTTCGATCTCCAAAATCCGTTACATAATTTATTATATTCTTCATGATTCCCTCCGTTCCAGACTGTAGCTTTATATGATGGTATCCGTTATTTTATGTGTGGTATAACAGTCTTCTGGCATATGCGTTCCTGTATTCAGTCGGCGTCATATCATTGATTTTGCGGTAAGCCTTGACAAAGGTATGGCTGTCTGAGAAACCAAGCGATAAAGCAATCACTCCGATTTTCTGATTGGTGTCAAGAAGCAGAAAGTTCGCAGCTTCCATTTTGCTTCGCAGAATATGCTGTTTTAATGATGTAC
>QKDK01000329.1 GCA_003252135.1 Clostridia bacterium | reverse complement strand
ATTTCATACAATAATGGATTCATTGCAATGGAATACAATGAAATGATCACACAGACAGAAAAGGCTGCACTTAAGCTACTTTCAGTTACGCAAACCACCAAATCCAATTAACGTCTTATTCTCTCATCAATCTTTTACCATTTCTATTGGTTTTCGACAATATAGCAAAATTGTCTGATTACAAGACATTAGACAGTATCGAGTTCAAATTACCTTTATATTCAATGTTTTTAAGATGGCACACACCTTGCACTTCAATAATACAACTAAATGCCATTCTAAAATAAGGAGACTGTTTGCATGAACCCAATGATTAGGTTTGCCGTATATATGCTATTTATCGTTCCAGCCATAACAATTATTGCTGTTCCGCGATTGCATGCTTCAGAATTACCGGGCGAAAAAATATTCACTGAAAAAGGCTGCACAGCATGCCATACAGTCGGGCAGGGAAAACTCGCCGGGCCAGACTTGCTAGGTGTAACGAAAAGACGTGAAACAGAGTGGCTAAAGAAATGGCTCAAGAGCCCGGACACAATGGTAATGACCGATCCTATTGCAAAAGAGCTGCTCAAAGAATATTTTGTACCTATGCCTAATCAGGGACTGAATGACCAGGATATTGATGCACTTCTGGAGTTTTTTACTTTTAACGATAAAGAAATTAAAGAATAACCCAATATGAGAGGAGGTAAGGAAATGAAACAGAGGAAAGGAGTTTTTTTAAGTCTGTGCGCTATATTCGTTATAGCTGCAGGAATTTTTATCGTATCTGCTGTCACTTCTGACAGTCAGCAGGCAAAATTGTCAGCGTCTGCCGGACAGATTGCTCAGGAAAGGGGGCTTTCTCCGGCCGATATCTCCGCTGCACTTAAAACGTATGTCCCGACGGGCAAATATGATGATTACCTGATGTTTTCATCCGGTGGTCATTCAGGACAGGTGCTGGTTATTGGAGTCCCTTCTATGCGTCTTTTGAAGGTAATCGCGGCTTTTACGCCTGAACCATGGCAGGGTTTTGCCACAGGCGCAAAAGAATCCGGCGACCTGCTTGATGGCGCAAACATGCCTTTAGGTACTAACAGAGAACTTAGATGGGCAGACACTCATCATCCGGCGCTTTCTGAAACCAACGGAGATTATGACGGACAGTTCTTATTCATTAACGACAAGGCAAATGCAAGAATTGCCGTGATTGATCTTCGTGATTTTGAAACAAAGCAAATCATAAAGAGCCCGAACATGATCTCCGATCACGGTTCAACGTTTGTTACACCAAACACCGAATATGTAATTGAAGGCTCTCAGTACGCAGCTCCTATTCCATTTTCGGATTATGCGCCAATAGAACAGTATCAGGAAAAGTACCGCGGCCTAATAGGGTTTTATAAATTTAACCGCGCAAAGGGAAGAATAGATATGGCGTCTTCATTCCAGATCGAGATCCCTCCATACTGGCAGGACCTCTGCGACGCTGGAAAAAAAGTGAGCGAAGGCTGGCTGTTCTGCGGGTCTCTCAACACCGAGATGGCAACCGGTGGATTCGGCGACGGTAAGCCGCCTTTTGAAGCAGGAGTCTCCCAGAAAGACATGGACTATCTACATGTTGTTAACTGGAAAAAAGCCGAGGCAGTTGTTGCTGCAGGAAAAGCAAAGATGATATCCGGCATAAAAGTTATTCCACTACAGACAGCAATCGACGAGGGGCTATTGTATTTTATTCCAGAACCTAAGAGCCCTCACGGTGCTGATGTATCCCCTGACGGAAACTATATCGTAATTTCAGGAAAGCTTGATACACATGCCACCATATTTGGCTTCGATAAGATACAAAAAGCAATCGCTAACAAAACCTTTGAAGGAAAGGACGTTTTTGGCGTTCCGATTCTTGATTTTAATGCTGTCAAAGCAGCTCAGCTTGAGATTGGTCTTGGACCTCTACACACTCAGTTTGACGACAAGGGTAATGCTTATACTAGTGTTTTTATAGAAAGCACCATGGCAAAGTGGACTCTGGGAGAGCCTTATAATTCCGGGGAAAAGGCATGGAAGCTGGTTGAGAAGATTCCTATACACTACAACATAGGACACCTGGTATGTGCAGAGGGTGACACAGTATCTCCGGACGGAAAGTACTGCGTATCACTCAACAAATGGGCCATAGACAGATTCACTCCAGTTGGACCACTTCATCCGCAAAACTTCCAGCTAATAGACATATCCGGAGAAAAGATGCAACTTCTCTATGACATGCCGATTGGTATAGGAGAACCTCATTATGTCCAAATGATAAAGGCCGACAAGCTCAATCCGTGGCTTGTATACCCTGAGGTGGGATTTAACACAATAACTATGAGTGTTGATCCTAAGGCCGCCAAATCTGGAAGCGAAGGTATAGTGAGAAATGGTAACAATGTAGATGTCTACATGACAGCTATCAGAAGTCACTTCAACCCCGAACATATAAAGGTGAAACAAGGTGATAACGTTAAAATTCACATTACCAGTATAGAACGCGCAAGAGACGCTACACACGGTTTTGCCATCGATGGCTACAACGTGAACCTTAGTCTTGAGCCCGGAGAAGCAAGCACCGTAGAATTTGTCGCAGATAAACCGGGAGTATATCCGTTCTACTGTACTGAGTTCTGCTCCGCGCTTCATCTGGAAATGGCGGGTTATCTGCTGGTTGAACCCAATCAATAATATATGTTTATAATCTCACGTATCATAGGTTGAATCATCTCTCCATACCTGTGATACGTGGGAACTATCAAGGAGGGACAAAAAAATGAAACCATCTAACTTAACAATATACGTTCTGCTTTTAATAGGTCTTTTTATTTCAATTCCTGCTTTTGCAGCCGATGACGCATTTAAAGACAGCGCCCTTTCCTGGCAGAAACAGGCTGTGGATACAAGGGCAGTAGTGGTATCAGTTTATGAAGAACTCACAAAGCTTAGCGACCAGGCCGATGCAAATGCAAAGGAGCTTATTGATGATGCAGTTATCCAGCTTGGCGAAGGCGATAAAAAGCTAAAAGCTGCTGATGACTTGATGACAAAAGAAAGTTTTGAGATGGCATCGTCAGACTACAACATGGCATGGCAGTACTATGTGAAAGCAGCTACCGCCGGGCTAAACGCAAAAAGGATAATCACGGGTCAGTGAGCAGGATAATTAAAAGAGTCGGAGGTTCAAAATGAAGGAAAAAGAACTATTTCTGGGGCCGCGTATACCAGCCGAGCAATGGGAGAAGAACAAAGAAAAGTTTTTGATTCCTACTATTCTCATGATTGCAGCAGCTGCATTGCTTCTGATCTCTATATTTCTCCCATACTGGAAACTAACTCTATATGCACCCCAGTATCCAGGAGGTCTTAAAGCAGAGCTATATATAAATAGGGCAGAAGGTGATGTGTCGGAGCTCGATATATTGAATCATTACATAGGAATGAAATCAATGAATGAGGCCGCTCCTCTGGAACGTTCACTGAGTATATTTCTTATAGCCGGAGTTGTGCTTCTCGTGCTTGCTGCGGTTTATGTGCATAGTCCGTTTGCGCTTTTTCTTGCAATTCCTGCAATCTTGTATCCGGCATTTTTTCTGGGTGACTTGTACTTCTGGCTTAGAAATTTCGGCACGAATCTAGACCCTCATGCCCCGCTTAACGCCGTAAAACCTTTTGTACCTCCTCTTTATGGAGACAGCACAATTGCGCAGTTTAAGACAAACGCTTCCTGGGAAATGGGTCTTTTTCTTTCAATATCCGCATCAATACTTATAATAGTAGGACTTGTTTTCCACAGAAAAGCGTATAAGCCACTTGTTGAATCGAGAATAAAAGATACGTAAGATTATAAAGTTTAAAATACACGAACGTCACAATTAAAATGCACAATGCATCGAATCCTATGCTTTATCATATTAGTTTTTTGCAGCTCTACAAATGTGGCAGGTGATACTATAAATGTATCACCTGCCGGGCCAGTCCGTACTATTTCCGATGCCATAATAAAAGCTCATGACGGCGATACAATTATCGTTGAAGGCGGCAGCTATAAAGAGACCCTGCTTATTAACAAAAGAATAAAACTTACGGGCAGAAACAGACCTGCTATAATTGGTGACGGGACAGAGTCCATCATAAACGTAAAAGCTGCTGGTACAACCATTGAAGGTTTCATGATAAGCAACAGCGGCAGCAACTTAAACCGCGAAGACTCCGCCATTGTAACCGAAAACTCGAACAACTGTATCATTCAAAACAACATAATTAAAGACGTATTATTTGGTATCTATCTAAAAAACTCCTTACACTGCAAAATTATAGGCAATGAGATAAGCGGTAAAGACCTTCCCATTCCCGACAGGGGCGACAGTATTCGAATCTGGTACAGCCCAGGGACATTGATAAAAAACAACAGGATCGCAGACACAAGAGACCTTGTCATCTGGTGGTCTTCGGAGACTCTAATACAAGGCAATACAGTCGAGCGCGGCAGGTATGGCCTTCATTATATGTACAGCAATAATAACGTATTCAAAGATAATATATTCCGCAAGAACCTTGTGGGCGGGTTTCTCATGTACAGCAGGAACCTACGTTTTGAAAACAATATCTTCATTCAGAATCAGGGAGTTGCAAGCGGCTATGGTGTAGGATTTAAAGACCTTGATCTCGTCACAGCGGTGGGAAATAAATTTATTGATAACCGCGTCGGTATCTACATGGACAACACTCCGACATCTTATGATGTCTGGAATGACATTAGGGAAAACAAAATCGCTTTCAATGACATCGGAGCTTCAATAATGCCTTCTATTGAAAGAAACAGAATTCTACAAAACAGCTTCATTGACAACCATGAGCAGGTAGAGGTAAGGGGCGGTGGCATACTTAAAGGCAATGAGTGGTTTGCGGAGTCCAAGGGCAATTACTGGAGCGATTACAAAGGGTACGACAGCAACAAGGACGGCATTGGAGATTTTCCATATGTTGCAGAGAGTTTGTTTGAAAACATGATGGATAAGAATTCGGTGCTGCGTCTTTTTATTCACAGCCCGGTAACAAATGCCCTGGATATTGCGGCAAAGGCATTTCCAGTTTTTAAGCCAGAGCCCAAGTTCACAGACCAATTCCCCCTCACATCGCCTGCTAAATCACACATTACGTCCAGTTATGAGGTACAATACCATATAACAGAACTTGTGATTTATTTATTGCTCATATCATTTCAGGTTCTAATACTAAAAAATTTCTTAAAACCGTACAAGAGGCTGTGAATTGATAGAAATTACTAACCTAACAAAGTGTTTTGGCAGCTTTAAGGCATTAGACAGCGTCTCTCTCAGCATTGCAGACGGTGAGTCTGTATGTCTGCTTGGAGAAAACGGGGCAGGCAAGAGCACAC
>QKDK01000262.1 GCA_003252135.1 Clostridia bacterium | reverse complement strand
ATCATTATTTTTCTCTTGTTTTCTCAGTAATTAACTGCTTTTTTGCAGCAATCACCTTCCTTTGCTTTAATAACTGGTCTTTGCAGCAATCACCTGTTTTTGCATTAATCACTGATCTTTACAGCAATCACCTGCTTTTGCATTAATCACTTTTCGTTACAGTAATCTTATTCTTTTGCATTAATTACCTGTCTTTACAGTAATCATAAAGGTACTAACAGATTTTACCAGGAGGTATATAGTATGAGCAGTCATTTTTATGCTATGATGTCACGAATGAAATATATAGAGCGTTGGGCATTAATGCGCAATTCCTACCCAGAGAATATCTCCGAACATTCACTGGAAGTTAGTATGCTAGCACATGCTCTTGCTATTATAGGTAATAAACGTCTAGAAAAATCAATGAATGCAGAACGAGCTGCACTCTTTGGACTTTATCATGATTCGACTGAAATAATTACCGGGGATATGCCAACACCCATAAAGTATTACAGTCCGCAGATGCGCGAAGTATTCAAGGATATTGAACATACTGCAGCATCAAAACTACTGGATCTTTTACCTGATGATTTAAAAGATGAATACACTTCTATCTTCTTTCCAAAAGAAGACGAGAATTACCTTTGGAAGCTCGTGAAAGCTGCTGATAAGATTTCAGCTCTGATCAAGTGCATCGAAGAAGAAAAAGCAGGTAATAAGGAATTTGCAAGTGCTCTTCTTTCTACGAAAAATTCACTTGATGATATGAATCTTGAAGAAGTTACTATATTTATAAAAGATTTTCTTCCCTCATATTATCTTACTCTGGACGAGTTAAAATAGGTGCGCTAATAATATGGCGTAGGGTTCATTTGCATAATAAGGAATCCTTATTTCGATACACAAATTGTCAATATATAAAAGCAGAAAGCCCGATGAGGTTGCCCCTCTTATGCTTTCTGCTTTATTATATAACCTATTCACAGCTTGAACTGTTATCTCAGTTCTACCACTTGTTGCTCCTGACTTTTATCTGCTAATCCTGTTCTTCCATTTGCTTTCTCTTATCTTCTTCCTCTTTACGCTTTTGCTCAGCAATCTTAGCAGCGATCAAAGCTTCCTGATCTTTCTTTTTCTTTTCACTAATGATTGAGGTAATCTCAGCGAATTGTTCGTTATTCAGCATCTTTGAGAGGTCTAGAACTACAACGATGGAATCCTTATAGTTACCTATCCTTTTTATATACTCCTGACTGTTATGATGCAGCAATGGTATTTTGTCTGTCTCAAAAACTTCCATTGGAACAATGGAATCAACATGATCAACCAGGTAAGCAATGGTCTGACCGTTGATATCAGAAAGAACCAGTTCATATTCAGAACCCGACTTTTCTTTTCTGTTAAATATCTCCCGTATACTTATGACTGGAATCAATTCATTTCGTAATTCAAATACACCTTTCATAAACGAAGGCATACCGGGCATATCATGGTATGATACATTTTTTTCTATTGAACCTGCATCAGCAACATCTACGGCATAAACTTCATTATCAATATGGAACAAGACATGATTGTAAACTGCCATTTTTCGTCCTCCTTTGCTAAGGTTAAGCTTATTCTTCCTTTACGGCTGTATGTGTCCACTTTAGATATGCATTGATGAATGGGTCAATATTTCCCTCCAGAACACTTCCTGCATTTGCAACTTCTGCATTCATTCTATGATCCTTCACCATAGTGTAAGGTTGTAAAACATAAGACCTGATCTGGCTACCAAAGTTTATCTCTTTAGCTTCTCCACGGATACCGGATTCCTTGCTAAGATTCTCCTGCTGCTTTAATAAATAAAGTTTTGCTTTCAGCATTTGAAATGCTTTGTCTTTATTCTGGTACTGCGAGCGTTCATTTTGACATTGAACAACAATTCCAGTCGGTAAATGTGTAATACGAATAGCCGATGAAGTCTTATTTACCTTCTGTCCTCCGGCTCCGCTTGATCTAAATACGTCAATACGAACCTCTTCATCTTTAATCTCGATATCAAGATCTTCTTCGATGTCTGGCATAACATCACAGGATACAAAAGATGTCTGTCTTTTTCCTGCAGCGTTGAATGGTGAGATTCTGACCAATCTGTGCACTCCACGCTCGGATTTCAGATAACCATATGCATTCTCTCCATTGATCTGCATCGTAATGGATTTTATACCGGCTTCTTCACCTTCAAGAAAATCCAATATTTCTACAGTAAAACCTTTTTTATCAGCCCAACGCTGATACATGCGGGAGAGCATACTAGCCCAGTCACAGCTTTCTGTTCCTCCTGCACCTGCATGAAGTGTCAGAATGGCATTTGCCTTATCATATTCTTCATCCAGCAATGTACGAAGACGTAAGGCTTCATACTTTTGTATGAACTGATCCAGCTCTTCTCTGATTTCAGCAATCATAGAGCTATCTTCTTCATCATATCCGATTTCAATTAATGTCTCTATATCATCAAACTGTTGTTTGATATCCTGATATTCTTCGATCGTATCTTTTAAATTTTTCAGTTCTTTCATGGCTTCCTGAGATCTTTCAGTATTATCCCAGAATTTTGGTTCTTCCATGATCCCTTCTAGTTCTTCAACCCGCAGCTTTTTATTCGCCAGGTCAAAGTGAATCCCCCATCTCAAGCAATGGTTTTTCATAACCGCCAAGTTGGAACTTGAACTGGTCTAATTCTACCACACAATCACTTCCTCTCAATTTTTAATTGGTTCTTGAAACTGCCTTATACGTTATGGCAATGCGTTTTTACTTATATACACATATATGTATATACTTTTTGCAGTAAATTTACATTATCCTTTAAACAATCTTTTAAAGTTATCTTTCTCAAGCTTTTCTTTCTCAGGCTTTTCTTTCTCAGGCTATTCTTTCTCAGGCTATTCTTTCTCAGGCTATTCTTTCTCAGGCTTTCTTTCACAGGCTTTCTTTCTCAGGCTTTTCTTCCACAGCACATTTTATATTTCTTGCCGCTTCCGCAAGGGCATGGATCGTTTGGATAAACCTTCTCACTGTCACGGCGCTTTGGTGCATTAGCAACAGTATCATCTTTATTCGTTCCGGTTACCTTCGCTACCTGCTCACGTTCCATCTTCTGTTCAATACGCAGATGCATAAGTGCTTTAACTGTGTCTTCCGAAATATTACCGATCATTGTATTGAACATCTCAAAGCCTTGCAGCTTATACTCAGTTACCGGATCTCTCTGTCCATAAGCCTGCAGATGAATACCTTGACGAAGCTGATCCATATCATCTATATGATCCATCCACTTACGGTCAATGACACGAAGTAGAATAATACGTTCAACTTCACGCAGCTGCTCCTTATCAGGAAATTCAGTTTCCTTTGACTCGTAATATTTAACTGCGTCTTCCTTCAGTTTCTGAATAAGTTTGTTCTTTTTATAATCCTCCATCTGCTCTCTTGTCAACTCAATCGGGGGCAGCGGAAAAATAGGCATTAACAGGTTATTCAATTCTGGAATATCCCACTCGTCTGGCATCTGGTCTTCACTGATACAAAGATTAACATTACCTTCAATGGTCTCTGTAATCATCTTGAAAATGGACTCTCGCATGCTTTCTCCGTCCAGAACCTTACGACGCTCTGCATAGATTATCTCACGCTGATCATTGTTCACACGGTCAAATTCAAGAAGATTTTTACGAATACCATAGTTATTATTCTCTATCTTCTTCTGTGCACGTTCAATAGCACTGCTCAACATCTTATGCTCTATCTGCTGTCCTTCGTTCATTCCAAGTGAATTAAAGATACCCATCATCCTCTCAGAACCGAACAGACGCATAATGTCATCTTCCAGCGAAATATAGAACCTGGATTCGCCCGGATCACCCTGACGTCCGGAACGTCCACGCAGCTGATTATCGATACGGCGTGATTCATGTCGTTCTGTACCAATGATCTTCAGACCGCCCAGTTCCTTAACCCCTTCGCCCAGTTTGATATCAGTACCACGACCTGCCATATTGGTAGCAATGGTAACGACACCTTTTTGTCCGGCATCGGCAACAATCTCTGCTTCCAGTTCATGGAATTTGGCATTCAGAACCTTATGAGGAATATTTCTCTTTTTCAGATAAAAGCTTATCTCTTCGGATGCTTCAATTGTTATTGTACCTACCAATACTGGCTGTCCTTTTTCATGTGCTTCCACAATTGCCTGGATAACCGCATTGATTTTCTCTTTATGTGTACGGTATACAGCATCTTCCTGATCGATTCTCGCAATTGGTCTGTTGGTCGGAATCTCAATAACATCCATCCCATATATATCGCGGAATTCCTTTTCTTCGGTAAGTGCAGTTCCGGTCATACCGCATTTTTTATCATATTTGTTAAAGAAGTTCTGGAATGTAATGGTAGCCAGTGTTTTACTTTCTCTCTTTACCTTTACATGTTCCTTAGCTTCAATTGCCTGGTGGAGTCCATCAGAATAACGGCGTCCAGGCATAATACGTCCTGTGAAATCATCAACGATCAGTACTTCATCTTCTTTTACTACATAATCCTTATCCCTTGCCATCAGATAATGTGCACGGAGTGCGAGTACGATGTTATGCTGTATTTCAAGATTCTCAGGATCTGCAAGATTTTCAATATTAAAGAAGCGTTCAACCTTTATAACACCCTCTTCTGTCAGGTTGACATTCTTTTCTTTCTCATTAACAACAAAGTCACCTGTTTCTTCCATGTCTTCTTTCATCAATGCAGACATCTTTGTAACTTCTGTTGCAGTACCTTTGGTTAACTGTCTGGCAAGAATATCGCACATCTCGTAAAGTTTCGTAGATTTGCCGCTCTGACCAGAAATGATTAAAGGTGTTCTGGCTTCATCGATCAATACAGAGTCGACTTCATCGATGATTGCAAAATGAAGTCCGCGCATAACAAGCTGGTGCTTATATATGACCATGTTATCACGCAGATAATCAAATCCCAGTTCATTGTTCGTACCATATGTGATATCACAGGCATACGCTTTTCGACGTTCATCATTTTCCATTCCGCCAAGTATACAGCCAACGGTCAGACCAAGATACTCATGAATCTGCCCCATCCACTCAGCATCACGCTTTGCCAGATAATCATTTACAGTTACTACGTGCACGCCAAGTCCTTCAAGTGCATTCAGATAAGCAGGAAAAACTGATTCGAGTGTTTTACCTTCACCGGTTTTCATTTCTGAAATACGTCCCTGATGTAATACAACTGCACCAAGCAACTGTGTGCGAAATGCTGTCTGTCCAAGAACACGGAATGCTGCTTCTCTTACTAAAGCGTAAGCTTCTTCCATAATGTCATCAACTGTTTCACCTTTTTCCAGACGAGCTTTAAACTCGTTGGTCTTGCTCTGCATTTCTTCCTGCGAG
>QKDK01000267.1 GCA_003252135.1 Clostridia bacterium | reverse complement strand
CATTGCAAAAAGGACAGGAGGAGATATCATCAGTATCATACGTTCTTCTGAAAGTATTATATCAGAGAAAATCGAAGTCATGAAGGAAATACGCACCATGCTCTCCGGAAAACAGTTCGAGACAGCAATCATGCAGTGGATACCACTTGGCATATTAGCATATCTGAACATATGTAATGCCGCATATCTTGAACCATTATATGAAACGATAATTGGCAAAGCGGTAATGAGTATTCTGCTGTTTATTTATGGGGTACTGGTCTTATGGATTGAAAAAATCATGGATATTGAAGTATAGGAGAAGTAGAAGATGATTCCCTTTTTAGTATCAACACTGACATTATTTGCTGTTCTGTTTTTACTTTCTTTCCCGTTGTTTGGGAAAAGTGTAAAGAAAGACATGGAAAGAAAACACCTGCTTCATATTCTGTATCCTATGTCGGAAGCTGTTCTTTTTATAGCTAACAAGATCATTCAGATGAAAGAAAAAAATGAAACAGATGAAGTATATCGCAGTCTTTTTATCGGAATGAATGCAAAAAATGTGAAGGTACAACGTAATCGGAAAATGGCTGCAACTGCACTTTTGGTCTTTCTTGCAGCACTGATACTTTCATTATGGATCTGTATGGTGGATAAAGGAACAGGACATATCTCTAATGGTACAATTCTTCGTCCTGAATATGGAGATGACAGTCTGATACTGGGGTTAAGCTGGAAGCTTCAGGAAAAAGAATTAAATATGCCGGGAAATGGAGAAGTGCTTGTTACAATTGTTCCGCAAAGACTGACAGATTCTGAACAGATAAATGCATTATTTCAGCAAGCAGAACAATATATCGATGTCAATATTTTTAAAAACAAGGACAACTGTGAAACAGTAACACAAGGGCTTATTTTGTTTGAGCACATAACATCGATGGATATTGATGTTCAATGGACAATCAGTGACACAGAGTGGCTTTACCCAGATGGAAGCATTAGAAACAAAGATATACCTGCAGAGGGTGTATTGGAAGATATAACCGCAGAGATGACATATTATGGGAATATATGCATATATCAGTTTACCGTTAGACTGATGCCGGTATCAGAAACTTTGTCTGAACAATTCCAGTCTGAGCTGAAAGAATATCTTGATAGTTCCTTTAGCGACAACAGTGTAAAAGAAATCACTCTGCCCAGTAAGATTGCAGGAGAAGCAATTATCTGGGAGGAGAAAGAAACAAATCGCGGCATGATGGTTTTTTTATTGGGTATTATTTTTATAGTATTTCTTATTGCGAAAGAAAAGAATGAATTGCAATGACTGTCAAAGAAACGTGAAAAGGAGCTGTCCTTTGGCTATTCCAGTCTTATTTCAAAATTTCTGCTCCTGCTCGGTGCAGGGATGACAATACGGGGAGCTTTTGAGAGAATAACATCTGAATATGAAAAATGTGAAAAGACAGAAGGCTATCTTTATAAAGAGATGAAGGTTACTAAAAATGAATTACTGCATGGCATATCAGAAGTGAAGGCGTATGAAGCCTTTGGAAGGCGTTGCGGGATGATCTCATATCTGAGATTTGGGACCATACTTGTACAAAACATTTCACGAGGAGCAAAGGGAACACTTCCAATTCTTGAATTGGAAGCAAAAGAGGCGTTTGATGACAGAAAGGAGCTTGCCAAAAGACTTGGCGAGGAATCCGCAACAAAGTTGCTGGTACCAATGATGGGAATGCTGTTTATCGTTCTGATCATTATTATGATGCCCGCATTATGGACATTCTGAATAATGAAGCATATGTAATCTCAGCCAAAAAGCCGTGCATAAAAAAATACAGACAAGAAAGAGGTCATAAATGGATAATATAATAGAGCAAAAAGAAAGAACTGAAAGTAAAAAAATGACAGAAAGTACATGCATAATATCAGAACCAATATCAGAACTATTATCAGAAGAACCTAAATCATTAATGACTGATAACAAAGGGATCGGTGTGGTTGAGATTATCTTAATACTTGTTGTAATTATTGGATTGGTGCTTATTTTCAGAAATCAGATCACATCAATTGTAACTGATGCACTAAATGCAGTTACCGAGAATTCAGATGTCATAATCAATTAGTCTGCCAGGATCAGGAGAGCCCAAAATGATGAAAAAAGAAAAAATAGCAGGTGTAATCACCGTTTATCTTTCACTTGTTTTTTTATTATTGATGGCATTGATCACCACCGTACTGGAAGCAGCAAGATTTCAGGCAGCAAAGGTCTGTGTGGAAATGGCTGCAGATGCAGCTGTTGCATCTGTATTTGCAGATTACTATCTGCCTTTATATGAGAACTATCATGTTTTCGGACTGGATACAGGTTATGGGAGTGCAGAAGAAGGCAGCGCAATTATGGAACAGAAAGTTTCAGATTATATGACATATAGTCTGCAGAATGAGGAAAAAGACAGTGATTCAGCTAAAGATATGTTTCGGGTCAGAATTGATGCTGTAACAATTACAGAAAAGGCATCGCTCATGAGAGATCAGGGAGCATTTTTCAGGGCAGAGGCAATTGATTATATGAAATACAGAGGGATTACTGCTGTTGCAGAACAAGTACTGTCATCTTTATCCATTTTTAAAAAGGCAGATGATACAAAGAACCTGCTGCAGGTGAAAGCTGCTACAGAAGAAAAGCTCGAAGAAATAGACGCCTGTATTTTACAGTTGTTTGAAGTTATCGATGGGATAAAGACAAATGAAAAGGGTATTAAAATGACCTGGAAAAACGATATAGCCATAGCATCTGATTTTGTAAAAAAAATATACATTGGAGTACCGACTGCAGAGCTTGTTGGTATCGAACAAAATGAACTTTTTGAAGCACTGAAAGCTCATTATACAGATCCAGCACAGATGGTGGAAGCATGGGCAGCTTTTGAAGATTCCAGATTGCAGCATCTGTCCAGTGCAAAGGAATGGGCGGCTCTGGCAGCAGAGGAGGCCAATAAGGATACTGTGAATCAAAACATACTTGAAAAATACCGGGCGAATGAAGAATATGAAAAAAAACTGGGCAGAGAAGATGACAGAGAAGCAAGGAAGCAGATAGAGCAGCTGCAGAGACTCAATGGAAGCTGTGTTGATGCTGTAAACGAAGCGCTTGCAATTCTCTCTGCGGTTGAAATCAAGCAGTCACTGGCACAGTCAAGTGTCTGGGAATATAAAGACAAATTACTCTCAGCAGCAGATTGGCTGGATGAATCTCTGTTTTCTGAATTAAAGAGTTCATTGAACACTATGGAAGAGTACGTAGGGCAGAGCATTCAGGGGGTTCAATCCATTTATGATTTTGAAACAATGAAGGCGACACTGCTAATGAACAGAGCAACCTTGGAAAATATCAATAAGCTGCTATGCCAGATTGAACTTCCAGAGGAGTCAGATGATATAAAATTGATAACAGACAGTCTGCTTTCAATGTATTCATCATATTCTATGGAAGGATTGCGGTTTGATTACAGTGAGGTACAGCTGGATGCAACAAACAGCAGTCCGCTTGACGGATTTACCTCACTTATAGAAAGTGGAATAGGTAGTTTGCTTATCCCTGAGAGTGATAGTCTATCAGACGATTCGATGCTGACCGGGATACTGCCGAGTACATCCTTGACAGAGAGTGTGCCAGAGGAGTCCATGGATATACCGCAGGATGCTGCTGTAAATATCTTTGGCATGTTTGATAACGGATTAAACCTTTCTGGTATTGGAAAGCTGCTTACAGAAAGTGCGGGATATCTTAGTGAAAAAGTTTTATTTATGGGATATCTGATGGAGCATTTTTCAAGTTATCTTTCTAAGTCCAAAGAAAAAGGTATATTACAGTATGAACAGGAATATATTATCTGCGGTAATCCATCAGATAAAAGCAATCTGCAGGCTGTGACGATGAAAATCCTTATGATACGTGCATTATTCTGCCTGATCCATGTAATGAGCGACAGCGAAAAAGGTACAGAAGCAAGGGCCTTTGCGGCAACTGTGTTAGGTTTTACCGGTATGCCGGTTCTGATTTCCATCTTGAAATTTACCATTCTTTTCATCTGGGCATTTGACGAAGCAATGGTTGAAACAACAGCGATCCTGCAAGGAAAAGATGTCGCAATACTGCCTGATAAAAGTAGCTTTTCAGTAACATTTGCAGATATCCCGATCATGGGAAAGGCACTCATTCAGGAAAAGGCAAATGCACGAAAAGAATCTGCCGGACTGGCACTCGGTTATCAGGAATATCTGATGCTATTCTTATTTCTGCAGGAGGAAGAAAATCAAAATCTTCGCACGCTGGATTTAATCCAGGAAAATATCAGTGCATGGTATGAAGACAGTTTTTTTATCAGCAATGTACTTTTTGGCGCTAATGTTACGGTTGAAGCAACTATACCTGTAATGTTTTTGAACAATTCATTTATAAGGAAAAAGTTTTCTGTTGAAAAGAACGCTCTGATCTTCACTCCTTATACCGGGTACGCATATTAACAGGTAAATGCCTTCTGATGTCTGTTCTTATCAAAAATAAAAATCTTCTCTCCAAAAGAAAAAAAAACCACAAAGACAGTAATCAGAAAATAATATAAGGGTAACAATAAGAACAGATATCAGAAGGCATTTATAAGTTCAGGGGAAATGATGAGAGAAAAATACAGAAAAAAAACAATTCATTTTAAATGCAAAGGTTCACTGACTGTTGAAGCAGCCCTTATTGTTCCGATTTTTTTGTCAGCAGTCATGACATTTCTTTTCTTTTTTCAAATGATAGGGTTTCAGATGTATTTTTATCAGGTGATATCAAAAACAGCGCAGGAAATTGCACAATATGGTTATATCATGCAATATCTTTCAGAGGCTGCAGATAATAAAGCAGATCAGTCAGGCAATACTGCAGAAGTTAGCGTCACTAACGAAAGCAGCACTGGCAGCAGTACCAGCGGTAGCAGTAACGGTAACAACATTAACAATAACAGCAGCAGGGAAGAAACAGAGAGTACACTGTATCAAAAGCTTTTGGAGCAGTTTGATATAAAAGAATTACTTACAGATGCGGCAGACAGCCTGATCATACAAGGTTTGACATATACCAATTTAGAAGAAAAAAAAGTAGAACATGCCGGTGTAGTGAATGGATGGAACGGAATATCTTTCTGGGGTTCAGAGTTGAAAGACGAAGACGGCTGTGTAATTATAACAGCTTCATATCACATGAAGATACCTTTTTTTCCTGACATACTACCATCCATTCCGGTCACTCAACGCATAAAGGTCAGAAACTTCTGTGGTTATCAGCCTGTAATGTTAGAAAGTGAGGAGAATACAGAGGATGAAAACTATGTATATGTAGCAGAAAACGGAAGCGTTTATCATACAAGCCCTAACTGTACGTACTTAAAGCTGTCAACACAGCAGGTAGATTATAATGAAATCGATGTATTGAGGAATCAGTCCGGCGGGAAATATTATCCATGTGAAAGCTGCATTGCTTCAGGCACCGAGTATAATGTGGTGATCATTACGGATACCGGTGACAGATATCATAGCAGTATAACATGCCCGGCAATAAAAAGGACATACAGTAAGGTTCTTTATACAGAAGTTGAAGGTATGAAGGAATGCAGCAGGTGCAAGGCCCGTGATGAAAAAGAAAAGAAGGAAGAGTGAAGGAAGCTGACGATTCCTTTGCATGAAGGTTTGTGCTTCGCATCACCGTTCCTATAAACTTGATATATGCTAAAAATATGCGCAGGAATGGAGAAAAAATGAGTTATGTTATAACCGGAGGAATGCTGCTGTTATGCAGCATACAGGATATAAAAAGAAAAAGCATAAGTGTTCAGCTTTTGATCATTGCAGGATTACTGGTCACAATAACCATATTGGTTTTTCCGGGAAATATATCCTTGCTGTCCAGAATGACTGCAGCAGTGACAGGCTTTGGCGTTGTTATCTTGTCTAAAATTGTCAGAGGACAGATTGGCAGCGGTGATGGATATGCAATGATGATCATAGGAATTGGAACAGGGGCAGAAGATTTGTTTTTACTTCTTTGCTTTGCCTTACTGCTCTCTGGTGTTTTTTCTGCAGTATTGCTGGTGGCAGGAAAGGGAAGGCGGTATCAGTTTCCCTTTATACCTTTCTTGTTCCTGGCATTTCTTCTGGTCTTTATCCTTAAACAAATGACATAAAGAAAAAGAAGATTGATCAAAGCAATTTATCCACAATAGAGAAGGAGGAAAAATGAAAGCAGACAGAACAGAGGATAAAAGAGTAATTCTTTCTGCGTTTGGAGGGAAGTGCAAAGACCTTTGCGCCAGCTTCACAGTTGAAGCAGCATTACTGTTTCCTATTATCTTTTTTCTGATCTGTGGTCTGATCGATTTTTCGTTTTTTCTGCATGAAAAAATGTGTGTGGAGACCATTGCGTACAAAACAGCATCAAGTGCAGTATTGCAGCAAAGGAATGAAATAGAGTTCCAGGAGAAGACGGTCAATTTTTACAGGCAGAAGGATTCGAATGTGTTAGAGCGCTATATCGGACGTTCTGATAAGACGCAGACAACTGCAGAGGAGTATCTAGACCAGGAACTCTCTGCAATAAAGCTGGCAGATATAGAAGATACTGCAATAACAGTATCTCCGTTATCGGTTACAGTTGAAGTCAGCTTATCATATCATTCGCGGTTTTTCATGATACTTGATGGCTTTTCAGATAGAATATTTGACACTACAGTTGTAGTAAAACAAGATGTATACAGGCCGGAGGAGATAACAAGAATCGCGTCCGTTCTGTTCGAAACAGCAAAAGGGATTCCAAAAGCAGAAGAATTGCTAGAAAAAATTAAAAACGGTGTTTCTATATTCAAAAGTGAATAGGAGGGGTGGGTATAGTAAAAGCAGAGATTAAGCATGACATGCAGGGCAGCAGACTGCTTCTTCAAAGTGAACTGAGACAAGAGGGATATGCCTGTAAAATGCTGCAGAACAATAGTATACAAGGCTTGCTTCCATGCAGGCTGCGTTTTATGGACGGCGCTATACAGTTATGCTTTGAATATGATACTGAACTTGCATTGAAAGAGCTTTATGAGCATGTGCCAATGAGTGCGGAGAACATAGAGAATATAATTCTTGATATTATTACCATTATTGATGACAGCCGAACATATTTGCTGGATGAGAATGACTTTCTCGTAGTGCCTGATTATATCTATTATTCAAAGGAAAAGCAGGAAGTCAGGCTATGCTATCTGCCAGGGTATAATGAACCCCTAAAAAAACAGTTTTCGATATTATTTGATTTCATGATGAATCATATAGATTATACTGATCAAAAAGCAGTAGTTTTTGCGTACATGCTTTACAATAAAAGCAGAGAAGAAAACTGTACTTTTCAACAGATCAGGCTGATGTTAAAAGAGCATAATGATAAAAAGTTTGAATTTGTGTCTGATAGTAAAGCAAACTGTAAGAGTGAGTGTATTCTGAGTAATAACCCCGGCATCGATACATCAGGAAAAGATAATCGGCAGCAGGCAGAAGGAAAAAGAGTCGCGGACGAATTGTCCTCGCTGCAGATGTTCACAGAAAGAATAGAAGAAAAAAAGTCTGAGGGAAACGAAAAAGTATCGGAGAGAAAAAACAGGTTTCAAAATAATAAAGGAAGCAAAGATTACAAAGAAAATATTTTTCAACAGCTTCAAAGTTATATAAGCAATATAATAAGAGGTTCTTCAAAAAGAGTGGAGGGAGACTGCCGCAGTAAAAAGTCAGAAAAAAATTACAGAGAAAATAGCAGTAAGGAAAATGGCAGCCGTGAACAAAAGATGAAGGATACAAAAGCATTTCTTCTTGAAAGGGAAGAGATGAAGACAGTTCTGATAAACAGTAATGTTATGTCCTGCTGCTTTTGTCTGAGACCTCTTGATGAAAGAGGAAAAGAAATCATAATTACAACAACGCCTTTCTTTATAGGAAAAGATGATGCCAATGTACATGCAGGTTTATCGGACAGAACTGTAAGCAGACTGCATGCCAGGCTTTCAGTAAGACAGGAGCAATGCTATCTGGAAGATCTGCACTCAACGAATGGAAGCTTTGTTAATGGTACGCGCATTGAAGACGGCCCGATACTGCTGTCGCTTGATGATGAGATCGCGTTTGCAGATACAAAGTACATATTTACAAAGTTATAGCAGGATTGGAAAAAATATAAAGATGTAATCCTGCAAGGTTGTAAATAAAAAATGGACATAGTATAATATGAATGTGTTTACGTTTGTACCGGGGGTAGTAAATACAGCCGGGAAAGGGGTTATCATGAAAAATTATATTATGTCTATGGATCAGGGAACAACAAGTTCCCGTTGTATTTTATTTGATCATCAGGGTGAGATTTGCAGTGTTGCCCAAAAAGAATTCACCCAGATTTATCCAAAACCCGGCTGGGTGGAACATGACCCGATGGAAATCTGGTCAACACAGATCAGTGTAGCATCGGAAGCTATGGCCAAACTTGGAGCAAAAGCCGAGAATATTGTGGCCATCGGGATAACCAATCAAAGGGAGACGACCATCTGCTGGGATAAAACGACCGGAGAGCCAATCTATAATGCCATAGTCTGGCAGTGCAGACGTACAGCTGATCAGATTGAAGCTTTGAAAAAGGATGGGTTCGATGCAGTAATAAGACAAAAGACAGGTCTGATTCCGGATGCATATTTTTCAGCAACCAAAATCAAATGGATTCTGGATAATGTGGATGGCGCCAGAGAAAAAGCTGAAAACGGCGAGCTTTTGTTTGGCACTGTTGATACCTGGCTGATCTGGCGTCTGACAGAGGGACGAAAGCACATAACAGATTATACGAATGCATCCAGAACGATGCTTTTTGACATACATAAATTATGCTGGGATGACGAGATCCTGTCATACTTTAACATACCAAAGGCGATGCTTCCTATCGTTAAACCTTCCAGCTGTGAGTATGGCTATACCTCTGATGGATTATTAGGCGGAAGGATTACCATTGCCGGTGCGGCTGGGGATCAGCAGGCAGCGCTGTTCGGACAGTGCTGTTTCAACAAGGGCGATGTAAAAAACACATACGGAACAGGCTGTTTTCTATTAATGAACACAGGAAAAGAAGCAATTACTTCTAAGCATGGACTTCTAACTACCATCGCAGCCGGCACCTGTGAACAGGTCGAATATGCTTTGGAAGGAAGCGTATTTGTTGCTGGTGCAGTCATTCAGTGGCTCAGAGATGAGATGAGGATGATTAAGAGTGCTGCACAGACAGAAGAATATGCCAGAGCCGTATCTGATACAAACGGCGTATATCTGGTTCCGGCGTTTGCCGGGCTTGGTGCACCATACTGGGATTCCTATGCCAGAGGAACGATTGTCGGAATTACAAGAGGAGCCAGCAAAGAGCACATAATACGTGCTGCGCTTGAATCCATAGCATATCAGACAAAAGATGTACTTCAGGCGATGGAACAGGATGTCGGGATCAAGATAACAAAACTCAAAGTTGACGGCGGTGCAAGTGCGAATAACTTTCTGGTACAGTTTCAGTCGGACATACTTGATACTAGTGTGGACAGGCCAAAGTGTATCGAGACGACGGCACTGGGAGCGGCGTATCTGGCAGGACTTGCAGTCGGTTACTGGAAAGATCGTGACGAGATCTGTGAGAATTGGAGTCTGCAGTGTACATTCAGTTCGGACATGGAAGAAAATGTAAGAAACGAATTGTTAGATGGCTGGCATAAAGCTGTAAAATGTGCGCGCCTGATGGCAACATTATGATGATAGAATCTGTAACACAATATTTTGCAGAACGTGGATTTACGTCGATGCGAGGGAATGAGGAAGGTTTTTTGGTAAACTATATATATAGCAACCAGGAAGCTTATGTTCTCATTCACTTTTTTATGCCATCGGGAGATGAATTCACTACGGGTAAAGTTTGGCAGATCCATCAGCACATCACATCTCATTTTTTTCTGCAGGGAACATCTCAGGTTCATGTGCTTCACATATTTTATACAAGACATCCGGAGCTTTTGCATCATTTATGTCCGGAAGGAGAATCATTCTGGCTGGTTGACATGAATATAAACAGGTTAATTCTGTTCGAGGATCAGCCGTCAGATTTTATCGGAATCCGCCAGGGACTTGAGGACTTTATACTTGCAGGGTTTACAAGACAGAGAAACTATGGGATGAATACACTGGCTGGCAGCAAAAAAGGCATACAGACAGGAATCTGTAATGTGATTCTTGTTGCAGTCAATGTATTAATATTTGTTGTTTTCAGTCTTTTGGCAGCTGATACACAAAATATTATACTTCAGTATGGAGCACTGTACTGGCCGGCAGTTTTTAACGACCATGAGTATTACAGACTGATTACCCATATGTTTTTGCATGGAGGAACCGACCATCTTCTAAGCAACATGGTCGCTCTGTTCTTTATTGGAAACCAGGTAGAGCTGTTGCTTGGTAAACGGAAGTATCTTGTACTTTATTTTATTTCCGGAATTCTTGCAGGCACAGTCTCCATCATATATAATATGATAAACAGCACCGATACCAGCAGCATCGGTGCATCAGGTGCGATTTTTGGCATTTTTGGTGCCATGCTGGGAATTCTGGTAATCAACAAAGGGCGGATAAAGGACTTTTCAGCTCGGAGACTGGGTTTGTATATTATTCTCAGTATATACAGCGGGATGACCAGTCAGGGAATTGATAATGCGGCACATGTTGGTGGCCTGCTGGCAGGACTGATACTGGCGTTTATTTTGTATCGAGGCAGCAAAAGACAGCATAAGGAAAGGGAGAGGGAGAACCGATGAAGATTATTATCTATTACGGAGGAAGAGGATTAATCGAAGATCCGACGCTTTATGTAATAAAAAAGATCACGGAAGTCTTTGATGAAATCAGGGTAAAAACTGAACGAATCAATCTGTATGAGCAGAAAAACAATCTTTCCATGCTCCCGAACGCTTTAAAAGAAGTTGACGGTGTTGTTCTGGCAGTCAATGTTGAATGGCTTGGTATTGGAGGACTGATGCAGCAGTTTCTGGATGCCTGCTGGTTATATGGAGATAAAGAAAAGATCCAAAAGATTTACATGTTTCCGGTAGTAATAGCGAATACGTACGGTGAAAAAGAAGCAGAGAACACCCTGATCAAAGCATGGGAGATGCTGGGAGGTATATCATGTAATGGCCTGACGGCGTATGTGGAAAATCCGATGGAATTTGAAAAAAATCCGGAATATACAAAAATCATAGAAAAGGCAGCAGAGAACTTTTACCGAAACATCAATCAGAAGCTTCTGCTGCTTCCAAGCAGTTCTAACGCGGTCAGAAAGAATATTATGCATAACAGTCTGGAATTAACACCGCAGGAAAGCGAACAGCTCTCTGTTTATGTTTCGGATGATGTTTATGTAAAAAAACAAAAGGAAGATATTGAAGAGCTGACAAAGCTGTTTTCCGGCATGCTGAATAATGCAGAAGGAGCAGAGGTAAAGCACGAGTTCATCAAAAATCTCAGAGAGAACTATAAACCGCAGGGAGCTGATTTTACTGCAACCTACGCCATTGTGATCAGCGATTTGGGAAAAACACTGATAATAGAGGTTGAGAACAACAATCTAAAGTGTTATTATGGTGAAAAACCGGATGCTGATGTCATTGCAACAACAACAAGAGACATTATGGAGAAACTTGTGCAGGGGCGGACAACATTTCAGGGCTCTTTTATGTCCGGCGGAATTACTGCAAAAGGTAATTTTAAAATGCTCCGGACCTTTGATCAGGTATTCCAGTTTACGATACTTTAGAAAGCAGGAAACAACATGTTCCGAATTTGGGGAAAGATGTTTTCAGAGAACCGCATGCTGCGTGATGCGGTGATCTGCAATGACGATAAAGAGATGACCCGAACCAAAAAAGTCTTTCAGGCAATAGATGAGATCTGTCATGAGTTTGATCTTGCAAGACCGATCTGGCTGGAATCCACCGTTGAAAGCTTCAAGCGTCATGACAAGACCAGATTTACGCAGGATAATTTTATGGAAGAAATCAACTTTGATTATCTTGAGATTCATGTAATTGAAGAAGACTAGAGGGAAAAAGGGAATGAAGAAAAAAGTAGTTATATTTGTCATGTTATTATGTATAAGCATGTTGCTTTCGGCATGCAAAAAAGACAACACAAGCAACAACGCATCCTCTGACGCTGCCACTGGCACCATGTCACCGGAACAGGCAAGTGAGATCGAACATATTTCAGATACCGGAGAACTGACAGGGGACACGCTTGATGTTACCCCGACTATGACCCAGGGGCCTACACCAACACAAAGGCCGGACATTATATATGATGGAACAAGTGTTGAGAGCAGTATTCCGGAAGATACGGCAGATTTTCTTACCATACTGAAGCTGCTTCCGGCCGGAACGATTGTTAATACTGCCGAAGCTTCCAATGAAGAGATTGCGGCCTGCTTTTATGAAGAGGAGATCAAGGATGATGTGTTTGCACGAATCAGCGGATTATCCTATGGTATAGACTGCACCGTTTCACTCGCGGATCTTCGTTATGTGCGCGTACTGCATTATGGCTTTGACGGTTCTGTCTATATCGGAGAACTTGTTGTAAATAAAGCGATTTCTTCTGATATCGTAGAGATATTTAAAGAGCTGTATGATGCCGCATATCCTGTTGAACAGATGAAGCTGGTGGATGATTATGGAGCCGATGATGAAAAATCCATGGAAGCGGACAACACCTCTGCATTTAATTTCAGAACCATAGAAGGCAGTACCACACTTTCGAACCATGCATATGGACTTGCAATCGATATTAATCCGAAATATAATCCGTATGTTAAAGAAAACAATGGCAGCACCGTTGTTTATCCGGAAAATGCAGAAGCATACGCTGATCGAAGTGCAGACTGCGATTACTATATTGAAAAGGACGATGTCTGTTATCAGGCCTTTATCAGCAGAGGATTCACCTGGGGCGGCGACTGGACAACAGTGAAAGACTATCAGCATTTCGAAAAAAGTGACAAGTAAAGAGGTGTCATTGCTTTTCAAAATTTGAGATGTTATAATACAACAAACATGGAAAGGTGCGGTGCTGCATGTCATATACAGCCTTATACAGAAAGTATCGTCCGGATGTATTCGAAGACGTAAAAGGACAGGATCATATCGTTACCGTGCTGAAGAATCAGATCAAAGCAGGACGCCTTGGGCACGCATACCTTTTCTGCGGAACCAGGGGGACCGGTAAGACAACGATAGCAAAGCTGCTTGCTAAGGCAGTAAACTGCGAGCATCCGATAAACGGCAGTCCCTGCAACCAGTGTCAGACCTGCAGATCCATCCAGGCACAGACCTCAATGAATGTTATCGAGATCGATGCAGCCTCTAATAACGGAGTCGATAATATCAGAGAGATCGTTAATGAAGTTCAATATTCTCCTACAGAAGGAAACTATAAAGTATATATTATTGACGAGGTTCACATGCTTTCAGCCGGTGCTTTTAATGCTTTGCTGAAAACACTGGAAGAACCGCCGTCCTATGTTATGTTCATACTGGCTACAACCGAAGTGCAAAAGATTCCCGTAACGATACTGTCACGCTGCCAGAGGTATGATTTTAAGAGAATTACCATTGACTATATTACCGAACGACTGAGTGAACTTGCTGTAAAAGAGCAGGTGGAAGCAGATGAAAAAGCGCTTCGCTACATAGCGCGAATGGCAGACGGTGCTCTGCGTGATGCACTAAGCTTGCTGGATCAATGCATTGCTTTTTATTTTGGAGAGGCAATAACTTATGATAAAGTATTGGAAGTGCTGGGAACCGTAGACATAGAGGTCTTTGCTGCACTTCTTCGCTACATCAGAAAAGGATCAGTTTCAGATTGCATACGCATACTGGAAGAGATTACTATCGCGGGTCGGGAGCTTACACAGTTTACAACTGATTTTACCTGGTATCTGCGAAATCTCCTGCTGGCAAAAACACCGGATGATATGACAGAAGTATTGGAAGTATCCTCAGACCAGTTAGAACTATTGCGTCAGGAGGCGGCGTCCTGCAATGCGGATACCCTGATGCGCTACATCCGTATTTTTTCAGATCTGTCCAATCAGATGAAATATGCATCACAAAAGCGTGTTCTGCTGGAAGTTGCTCTGATTAAGATGTGTTGTCCGGAGATGGAGACAGATCTTGCTTCGTTAACGGATAGAATCAGAAAGCTTGAAGCGGCTATGAAGGATGGTGTGGTTCTTCAAAAAAATTCTGACATGATGACAGAAAACGAAACAAAAGCATCCGGTTTGACATCGAATTCAAAAGATGATCAAAAGGATAACGAAACATTAGCCGTGCTCCAAAAAGCAATGACAAAAGACCTTGAAATGGTAGCAAAGGACTGGCGAAGAATTCTGGAGAATACGTCATCGCTTGTCAGAACCGTATTGATCAGTGCGAGACCAACGATCGGTCCTGATAATACTCTTTTACTTTTATTTGACAACCCGGTAGACAAGGATGTAGCTGAACGGGAGAGACATGTTCTTGAGCTGAAAAAGGCAATACAGAAAAGCACCGGCACGGATATGAATATACGATATGGCGTGATGAGCCGGGAAAAAGAAAAACAGCAGGAATATCCCGATATTACCAAGTTATTTAAAAATATACCAATACAATACGTAGAATAATGAATGGAGGAAATAAAATGGGCAAAAAAGGCGGATTCCCAGGCGGAGGTATGCCGGGAAACATGAACAATCTGATGAAGCAGGCACAGCGCATGCAGAAACAGATGGAAGAAAAGCAAAAAGAAATGGAAGACAAGACATGGGAAGCAACGGCAGGCGGCGGTGCGGTTACTATTTCTGTTTCAGGAAAGAAAGAAGTTGTATCTGTTAAGCTGAAACCGGAAGTTGTTGACCCGGAAGATATTGAGATGCTTGAAGATCTGATTGTGGCAGCAGTAAATGAAGCCATGAGAAAGATGGAAGAGGAAACATCCGAGATGATGGGTTCCATAACCGGTGGCCTGGGCGGCGGATTTCCTTTTTAATTAGAAGAAGACCGGAACAAAAAACGTGAAACTGCGCGGCTGTAATCCGGAAAGCATTGATATGATGTAAAGGGGATACACAGATGGATTACTATAGCAGTAAGATAACAGCTTTGATAGAAGAACTGGGAAGACTGCCGGGCATCGGGACGAAATCAGCCCAACGCCTTGCTTTTCATATTATTAATCTGCCGGAGGAACAGGTAGCACGGTTGTCACAATCGATCATTGATGCAAAAAAAAATGTTAGATACTGCAATGAATGTTTTACCCTGACTGACAAGGAACTTTGTCCGATCTGCTCCAGTCAGAAAAGAAATCATAATATTATCATGGTTGTCGAAACAACCAGAGATCTTGCAGCCTACGAAAGAACCGGTAAATACGAAGGTGTTTATCATGTTCTTCACGGAGCAATCTCTCCGATGCTCGGTATCGGACCAAATGATATCAGGCTGAAAGAATTGATGCTCAGGCTTCAGGGAGAAGTTGACGAAGTCATTATCGCAACGAACTCCAGTCTGGAAGGAGAAGCAACTGCCATGTATATCAGCAAACTGGTCAAACCCGCAGGAATCAGGGTGACCAGGATCGCCAGCGGGGTACCAGTCGGCGGAGATCTTGAATGCACAGACGAGGTAACACTGCTTCGAGCACTGGAGGGACGTATCGAACTATAATCAATTGAACAGTAAACAGACCGAAACAACTGCTTTCAACACGTGTTTACGGTCTGTTTTATTACATTTACTGCACGAAAAGTTAAAATAGGAGGATAAGAATATGTCATTTACCTTTGCACATAACAATCTGAATGTTCTGGATATGGAGAAATCGATTAATTTTTACAAAGAAGCACTTGGACTTTCAGTCGTTCGGAATGTAGAAGCAGCTGATAAAAGCTTCCGTCTTGCCTTTTTAGAGGATGGTAAAAGCGGTTATCAGTTGGAACTAACCTGGCTGAAAGACAAAACAACACCATATAATCTGGGTGATAACGAAATACATCTGGCACTCCGTTCCGATGACATGAAAGCAGCACATGAGCTGCATGAGAAAATGAACTGCATTTGCTATGAGAATCCAGGTATGGGCATTTACTTTATTGCGGATCCGGATGGATACTGGATCGAGATAATACCTGTCAGATAGTCCAGACCAAAACCAGAAAAGTAAAAAAATATTGTCATTTCTTATTGAACTAGAGTATAATAGGGATGATTTTAGAGCCGGAGGGGTAATACCAGTTTATGGAAAACACAGCAAAAAGCAAAACAAAAAAAGAAAATCACAAAAGAATTGTTAGAAGAAGGATTTTTTTTGCTGTACTCTTATTGCTGGTACTGACAGCGGTTGGCATAAGTGCATATGTAATCATGAAGAATAACAGCCTGCAGTATACAGGTTTTGAAGTGGTTGCATCAGTGGAAAATGAAGCGGCTGAGGGTTCGAATTACCTTCCTTACAAGGAAGGGTATATACGATACAACAGGGACGGAGCAGAAGCAGTCAGCAGCAAAGGCATAAAGCTCTGGAATATTTCGTATAATCTTACCGATCCCATAGCAGCAGTCTGTGAGGATTGTGTCATTATAGCAGATTATAACGGAAAGACTGCATATATTACTGACGGAACAGGAAGCGTATTTCCAATCACACTTCCTTATAACATAATGGAAGTTGAAGTTGCCAATCAAGGGGTTGCTGCAATTCGAATGAATGATGGAATGCAGGATTACATTCAGGTGGTTGACAATACTGGTGAAGTGCTGGTCGATATAAACACGAAAGAACTTAAAGATGGATTTCCTGTTGACATGGCGTTATCCAATGATGGAACAAAACTTATAACTTCATATGTACAGATTACAAATGAAGAACCGGTCTGCTGGGTGACCTTCTACAATTTTACGGCAGTCGGAGATAATTATGAAAAGAAGATCGTAGGTTCATTCAGCTATGAAACGATGATTTCTAAAACAGAGTTTCTTGATAACGATACGGCATGCATTTTTTTAGAGAATGGCTTTGAACTATACAAAATGAGAGAGCTTCCGGAGTCTTTGTCGGTAGCAGCCTTTGATCAGACAGTGCTCCGGATGGATGCTGATGACAAGCATATTGCAGTAGTGCTTGATTACAATACCAATGGTTACCAGACAATGACACTGGTTTTTGACCTGACAGGAAAACAGATATTCCAGAAAGAGACTGCAGAGACTTATGAAGCAGTCTGCCTTTCCGGAGACGATATCCTGATGTACAATCATCTGACATGTGTGATCTGGCGTTTAAATGGTGAGAAAAAAATCAATACCGGATTCAATAATGAGGTAAGTCGGATAATGCCTGCAGATGGTCAGGACAGATTCATTCTTTTCAGAGAATCGACCATTGATACGATTGTACTTACAACAGAAGAACAATAAACTATTACACTAAAGAAACGAGGATTGTCATGAACTGGTTGCTGATCGCTGTTATTGGAATACTGATTGTTTTTGCGCTGATTGGATTGAAAAGAGGATTAATTCAAACGATATTTACCACATTTTCTTTGATTGTATCGATTCTTGCGGCGATATTTATTAGTCCCGTGCTTCACGGAATGCTTCTTGATAATGCTAAGGTCACAGCATTTGTGACTGAAAAAGTTAACAGTGCAATGGAGTTAAGTGCTCTTTCAGACCAGCTCCCTGACACAAATGATTATGTAAATGCCATTTCCATTCCGGATAACCTAAAGACCGTCCTTTCTGAAAAACTTTCGGATTCGACTTACTACGATGCAGCAAAAGAAAAAATTTCTGATCGTACCTGTGCATTTATCGTTGCGCTCGTACTCTATGCGTTCAGCTATGTTGCAGTATTTATTGTAATGCTTATTTTGCTCGCCATTATTGGGAAAATGCTAAACATCATAAGCAAGCTGCCGCTGATCAAACAGGCAAACAAGCTCGCAGGTTTACTCCTGGGCTTGTTACAGGGTCTTCTTATTGTATGGACGCTGTTTGTAGTTTTGACAATGCTAAGCAGTACAGCACTTGGTAAAACAGGAGTTGATATGATTAATCAAAATGATTTCTTAAGCTTCCTATATAACAAAAATTTTCTGATGAACTTTTTAACTAGTAAAATATCAGCACTTTCCTAGTTTGTGCCATGGATTGAAGTATGCTATGGCGTTCTTGTTGTGACAGTCAGATTACAGGATGTTTACGGAGCAGAAATAAATTACCGATAAATAACCGGTAGAAAATAGAAAGAAGGAGATAAACAATGAACGAAGTATTGACCAAAATTCAGAAACTCGGAATCATTCCTGTTATCAAGATCGATAACGTGGAGGATGCTGAACCACTTGCAAAAGCATTATGCGAAGGAGGCTTGCCTGTCGCAGAAGTTACTTTCCGTACAGATGCGGCAGAAGAAGCGATCCGCCGCATGACTACAGCTTATCCTGATATGTTTGTAGGAGCTGGAACTGTTCTTACAACAGAACAGGTTGATCGTGCGATTGCAGCAGGTTCAAAATTTATTGTTAGTCCTGGTCTGAACCCTAAAATTGTTAAATACTGCCTTGAAAAAGGTATGCCGATTACACCTGGAACGTCAAGCCCTACTGATATTGAACAGGCGATCGAACTCGGACTTGATGCTGTTAAGTTCTTTCCTGCTGAGGCATCCGGCGGAATTGCCAAGATCAAAGCGATGGCAGCTCCTTATGTTAATATGAAATTTATGCCTACCGGCGGAATCAGCGCAAAGAACTTAAAAGATTATCTTGATTTCCCGAAGGTCATTGCATGCGGCGGAAGCTGGATGGTCAGTGAAGAGATGATCAGCAAAGGTGATTTTGAAGGTATAAAGAAAATGACCAGAGAAGCAGTTAACACTATGCTTGGATTCGAACTTGCCCATGTTGGCATCAATGCATCGAATGAAAATGAAGCTGATAAGGCTGCTGATTCTTTTGCAGGGCTTTTTGGATTCGCAAAAAATGTCGGAAACTCTTCCATCTTTGCCGGAACCGGAATTGAAATCATGAAAACACCATATCTTGGAACAAGCGGTCACATCGCAATCAAAACGAACTACATCGATCGTGCAATTTTCCATCTTGGACTTCAAGGTTATACCTTTGATGAGGAGTCAAAAAAGTACAATGCCAAGGGAGCACTGGTTGCAATTTATTTGAAAGATGAAGTCGGCGGATTTGCCATCCACCTGCTTCAAAAGCAGTAAATAAGCTATATTTTCAATTGTATATTGATTTAAAAAAATTCGTTAAAAAAAGTGTTGACATATAAATACCATGGTGCTATAATCATTGTTGCTGACCGGTTCTGCTGGATCGAAAAGCAACAATGATTTTTTCTCGGAATATAGCAAATAAAGGCGTTCCGGGTACACGAATCATAATAAGCACCTTGATAATTGAATCGTAAAACAACCTTGAAATTCAATTGACAATTCATTCATAATGGAAGAGAAATCAGACATTATGGACGCAGAGAGATCTGCAAGGACATCCAAA
>QKDK01000211.1 GCA_003252135.1 Clostridia bacterium | reverse complement strand
GCTGATTATTTCAATGATATAATCTCAAAAAATGCAATACAATATAATGTATCTGCAAAAGGAGGATATCATGGAACAATTATTTTCTGAAGGAATAAAAAATACACCGTCATCTTTTATAAGAGAGATTCTTAAGACGACAGCACAGTCCGATGTCATCTCATTTGCCGGCGGCCTGCCAAATCCGGTTTCCTTCCCCATGCGTGAATTGAATGATTCCACGAACAGAGTCATAACAACTTACGAAAGCAAGGTGTTTCAGTACGGAACAACAGAAGGGCATGATGATCTCCGGGCGTACATAGCGAAACGCTATAAGGAAAAACATAATCTGGATTATGATAAAGAGGATATTCTGATTACGACCGGATCCCAGCAGGCACTGGATCTGCTCGGAAAAGTCCTCATCAATAAGAAAGATGCCGTTGCCATAGAAAAACCCGGTTACCTTGGCGCTATTCAATCCTGTTCTATGTATCAGCCAGACTTTTTGGAAATCGAGCTGAATGAGAACGGCTTGAATACCGAGATGCTTCAGCACTGCCTTTCTTCCCGTCATGTGAAATTTCTGTACACGGTTCCAAACTTTCAGAATCCTACAGGAATAACCTATACACAGAAAAACAGAGATGAAATTTGTGCGCTCATGTCTCATTACCAGACATTTCTTGTTGAAGACGATCCATACGGGGATCTGAGATTTGACGGTGAGGATCTTCCCTATATCGGTGCCGGCAAGCTAAGGAACAGCGTGCTGCTTGGCTCAATCTCAAAGATCATTACACCCGGTTTCAGACTTGGCTGGATCTGCACAAAGAATAAGGAGCTTATGAACTATCTTGTCATTGCCAAACAGGCCTCTGACCTGCATAGTAATATTTTCGCACAATATATCATCTGCGATTATCTTCAGCACAATGATCTGAATGAACACATCAAAAAGATCCGTACGCTGTATAAGACCCAGAGCGATGCCATGCTTACTGCAATGGAAGAATTCTTCCCGTCTGATGTGACATTCACAAGACCACAGGGAGGCATGTTTATGTGGGCCACACTGCCAAATGGTCAGTCTTCTGTTGAACTGTTCAAAAAAGCCTCCGCAGAACGCGTTGTTTTCGTTCCCGGAGACCCTTTCTATACAAATATCACCAATGCACCTACTATGCGCCTCAATTACACCAATTCAGACCCTGTCACCATACGGGAAGGAATCAGAAGGATCGCAGCCGTGATGTGATCTTACTGCTGACAGGCACAGCTTTCTGTCAAATTATAACAAAGCTGCTTCCATGCGCAGTATATCAAAGCTGCTTCCATGCGCAGTATATCAAAGCTTCTTCTATGCGCAGTATATCAAAGCTGCTTCCATGCGCAGTATATCAAAGCTTCTTCTATGCGCATTGTTTTCACTTTCACTTAGATTCTACTGTATCAAAAGATAATCTCCTTCAAACTTCGCACGATTGATATTTCTGCTTTTAAACTCTTTTGGCATTGTAAATCGTCTTGTCTGGTTCTTCATTGACAGGACGATTTCACTGCCGTTCTGCTGTAGATCCATGTCACTTTTGTCAGCAAGCGGAAGATATATTCTAAGCGCTGCACCTTCCTCTGTCTGAATGATATCATAGATGCTGCGGCAGAATAAGACCTTCATGGTATCCTCTGTTCCAAACAGCATCTCACCTGCGGCTTCCAGCACCGGTATGGTGCAGAGCTCAGCTTTTTGCAGTTCAAGATGAAACCTGGGAACTTCAGAAAAGCTTTCTTCGATTTCATCAAGGCCCTCTTTCTGCATAATCATCCATTTATTAAAATATCCCTGCATGGCATTTGCCGGGTAAATACGATTCACAATGATCGCATCCACGTTGTAATTATACATGTGCAGGCAGGTAAAGTTACGTTTCGCCTCCTGTATCACGATTTTTTCAGGTGTAGTCACGATGCGGAGACTGACTGTTTCTTTATCGAGCAATAGATTTTGCAATCTTTCCAGCTTATTCATCACATATTCGACATCGTCAAATACTGAATCCTTTGGCATGGGGATCTTTAGAACCTTTTCAATGACTGGACCTGCAGTTTTAACACCTTTTCGTTTTATAGGAAGCACTTTCTCCATAAAATCAGACAGCATATCAGGATATTTCAGCAGGGAAAGCGTCTCTCCAGTCGGCGCACAGTCTACAATGATTACATCATACTTTGCTTCTTCATAATAGTCCAGTATCCTGAACATGGAAAACAGTTCTTCCATACCGGGAAATACAAGCAGTTCTTCAACCTCAATTCCCCCATCTCCTTTCATGGTAAGCATCTGTCTCATATATGCTTTCATGTGTGACCAGCTCTTCTCACTCTCATAAACAACATCGATCTCCATTGCATCTAGATTTTCTTTTATTTTCTCAGGCTCTTTCCCGAGTCTGTGCTCCAGGCTGTCTCCCAGGCTGTGTGCCATATCGGTGCTCATAATAAGTACTTTCTTACCTCTTTTTGCAAGCAGCAGTGCATTCGCAGCTGCAATACTTGTTTTACCGACACCGCCTTTGCCTGTATATAGAATAATTCTCATACCAGTCCCCTTCCTTCTATTCGATCGTGACCTTTCGGCCTTTTCTCTGCCTGTTTTCTGTGTTATAGTCTTTTGTATTACTGTCTTTTGTATTACTGTCTTTTGTATTACTGTTTTTCGTATTACTGTTTTTTGTATTTTTCTCGGCGTTTTCATTCATAGATCCATAACTTCTATTACAGCTTTTTTTATCACTATTCCCACCACTTATACCATCACTGCTATCACTGCTTTTCTCATTACTGTTCACATCACAATTATTTTCACTGTAATTACCGCCTCTGAATTCTTCTTTATACTTACCAGCAGCATTCATAATCATTTCAGCCGTAATCTCCATGAACATGGCACTCAACTCATTACCAATGACATCAATATGTTTTGCTGAGCTTTCCGGTAATAATGCCAGTATTGCTTTCATCTGATAAGACTTGGCTTCTTTTACTCTGTACATAATATCCTGATTCATATATATCCTCCGTTCTTCACATACACTTTTTTATCAGATAACACAGTCCTGCAGTTTATTTCTGCTCTTCCTGTTTGGAAAACTGTATGAAAAGCACTCCGTTCTCCAGTTTTACAGACGATACCAAAAAAGTTCGCAGTACATTTGGCAGCGAGATATTACGTTTAAAATTGCCGATCTTAATAACAATCTCACTCTCTGACTGATATAGATCGATCTCTGATTTTTCTGCAAATGGTAAATTGAGCAAAAGCAAATAACCTTCTGTGTTCTGCTCAAAACATTCTCTTCCTGTGATTTCCTTTGCCTCAAATATGTCTTCTTTTGTAAGTGCATCCTGACAGATCCTGTCTACAGCCTTACTTCCACGCACCTCTTCGTCATACCATGGAATTTCGTAAACAGGAAGTGCAGCAAAGCTTTCATACAACTGCTTTTTATACCTATCCTGAATTTCAAGCCATTCGTCAAAAAATGGATTATTGAGTTCCTGCGGAAGAATTCTATTGATATAAAGTCCGTCCACGTTAAAATTATAAAGGTTCATATACATATAATTTCGCTTTGTTTCCTCAACGACCATTTTCTCAGGAAGTGTTACCAGCCGTATGCTTGTAGTCTCCCGGTTCTTTAATAGCTCCTGCAGATCATATAATTTTCTGTAAAGCTTTTCAATGTCATTCATGGCTGCACGGTCTGGCAGCTCAATTTTATAAAACTGCTTGGCTAGCGGCGACAGAATTCTGACAGCAGTTTTTCCAATAGGGAAGAGCTTTTCCATATACCAGGATAAAAGTTCCGGAAATTTAAGCAGTGAAAGCGTTTCTCCTGTAGGAGCACAATCTACAATAATACGGTCATAGTCATCATCCAGGTATAATTCATTGATCTTTAGAAGGGCAAATAATTCATCCATTCCCGGGAACATACCATGCTCAGCTAAATCCATCTGTTCACCCTGCGGCAGGAGTCTGCCAAGACCCGTTACCATATCCTGAAAATCATTCTGCATGACATATTCAGGGTCGATCTCATATAGATCCAGCTTCTCCATGACCCGATACGGTTCTTTTCCCAGCTTTATTTCAAACAGATCGCCAAGATTATGTGCCATATCCGTACTGACTAACATAGTTCTGTATCCTTCCTTTGCACTTTTCACCGCATGGGCAGCTGCAATGCTTGTCTTGCCCACACCGCCTTTTCCTGTAAAGACATAAATCCTCTTTTTCATACATTACTCCATTCCTGCGCTTATTTTTGCGCATATAAGGTTCTTACGATCTGCGATGCACCAGGCATAAATTTGTTTGTTGTTTGAACAAGATGTTCGAGCCCTCTGCGAGAATATCGCAGTTCTTTTACACGAAGTTGCTTACAATGCAGGAATTACGCATGTTAACTTCGTTTCCTTCACACTTCATAACATGGTACACCTTTTGGCATCACAAATAATGAGTAAAGAACAAGATGTTCGAGCCCCCTGCGAGAATATCGCAGTTCTTTTACACGAAGTTGCTTACCATGCAGGAATTACGCATGTTAACTTCGTGTTTATTTCATGTGCCGAATACTTCGGCATTCGAACTATCTGTCCTAAAATTGGAATGCACCATGTGTTCAGCACATTCCGTTTCAACCACTTATTCTTAAGACGAATTAACAGTTATTCAATTAAAATTTTCTTAAATTTTTGCTTCTCTGTTTCCTTATTTCTGCTCTCGCTCATAATGTCCTTAAATTTTTTAAACATACCAGCCATCGCTGTAATCTCATCCTGGGTAAATACCTGTAATGCTTTATCTGCATAGAACATGAACTCTGTCAGTACTGCTTGTATCTGTGCATTTCCCTGTTCTCCCATCCGTACCGTAACGATCCTTTTATCCTGGATGTTTCTCTCCCTGCTGATAAGTCTTCTCTTTTCCATCCTGCTGACAATTCCGGTTGCAGTATTAAGCGGTACCTTTATATACTCTGCAATCTGTGTCATATTCACTTCCTCCTGCCGAAAGACAAGCCATAGGATGAATAACTCGTTTTTTGTACAATCCAGCAGAATGTTCTCCCATATTTTGGCAGACAGAACATCTTTGATACTGTCTACATACTGAAACATTTCATTTTCAAGCTGTTCCACCGTTATCTTCATATGTTACCCCATTCCTGTTCTGCTTTACGCATCAAGAAAGAATTATCATATCTCGCTTTTTCCATTCTTTTCTGCTGAAATCATTATATTTCTTTATTCGAACTATTTTAATTCTAGCACCGAAGTATTTGTATGTCAACAGATATTTAAAATTCTTAAAAAAGTCCTTGACATTTTCAGCTAATGATGATAAATTAACTTATATCAATATGTGAATTCGACCTAGCTTTTTATAAGTTATTTTT
>QKDK01000263.1 GCA_003252135.1 Clostridia bacterium | reverse complement strand
CGATCAGATTTGAGATCTGAAAGAATTTATCGGAAGGCAGATGAAGCCTGCTTCGAAAAATTAGTTCCCTGGTCATGTATGGTTCAAGATAGAACAATGCATGAAAACCGGTGGATTTTTTTATATGCAGGGTTTGGCCAAAAAAATATTCAGAACGAAACATGATGTTGCACAGATGAAAGTTCCTGGCATCTTTGTATTCGTGCGCTGTGTTTCCGCCGATAACGAATACATCACCGGCCTTAACAAGATGTGTCTCATTCCCGACACCATGCATGGCCGTTCCTTCCATGACCAGGACGAGTTCGGTAAAATCCTTATGTGTATGAAGGTCAAGTGTGCCTTCGTGAAAACCATATTGAATAAAAAATGGGAAACTCATGTCCGTGTGAAAATATCGCAGCTCCATCTCATTCATTGTCTGTCTCCGTTCTTTGTCTCTTTTATACTATTAATAGTCTTAAAAATCATAGAATGCCTGAAAATAATATGTTATACTGTGTATTATAAAGGTATTTCTGTGCTATGTCAAAGGGGGACAAGCAGAATGGAGGCTTATTTGAAGTATCATAATCCAATCATAAGGGGATTTTATCCAGATCCCAGCGTATGTGAAGCAAATGGCAGATATTACATGGTCTGCAGTTCCTTTCATTTTTACCCGGGCGTGCCGTTATTTGAAAGTGAAGACCTTGTCAACTGGAAGCAGATCGGACATTGTCTGACGAGAAGGAGTCAGGTGATGCTTGACAGGATCGGCAGCTCAGGCGGTGTTTTTGCTCCGTGCATCAGGTATTACAAGGGGCGGTTTTATATGGTAACAACCAATACATCCACGGAGCAGAACTTTTATATCTGGACGGATGACATATATGGCGAATGGTCAGATCCTGTCATTGTCGAACAGGATGGAATAGATCCATCCCTGTATTTTGAGGATGACAGATGTTATTTTATGAGCAACGGAACAGATGCTGAAGGAGTCGGCGGAATTGTTCAATGTGAAATCGAAATAGCCAGCGGGAAAAAGCTTTCAGACAGCAGGACGATCTGGAAAGGCACCGGAGGAAGATATCTGGAAGGACCGCATCTGTACAGATTCGGTGAGTATTACTATCTGCTTGCAGCAGAAGGCGGAACAGAGTTCGGACATATGGTGACTTATGCAAGAGGAAAACACATCTTTGGACCTTTTGAATCCTATAAAAATAATCCAGTACTGACCAACCGTAATCTTGGCGGGTATCTGATCCAGGGTGTCGGGCATGGAGATATCGTGAAGGCGCAGGATGGCAGCTACTGGCTGATTCATCTTGGTTTTCGCCAGATTTCAAAATGGTCACCTTTTCATCACCTTGGAAGAGAAGTCTATATCTCGCCGGTTCGTTTTGATAAGGAGGGCTGGTTCGAGGCAGGCACACACGGGACGACTACTGAAATTGTAGAGCTGTTCCATGTAAAATCAAGACAAAAGAGAAGGAACAATGAAAGCTTTTCAAATACAGTGCAATCATTGGACTGGTGCTATCTGAGACATCCTGTAATGGAAAATTACACTATGACTAAAGATGAACTTTTGCTTACAGGAACCAGTATATCACTGAATGATATTGATACACCGACGTTCATCGGGCTCAGACAGAAGGATTTTTGTCTGTATCTGACCTGCAGCATTGAAATAGATGGCGGTGAAGCAGGAATATCATTCTTTATGGATGAGAACCATCATTATGACTTTGCAATCAGAAACGAGGATGACGGCTTCCATGCCATTACACGTTTATGTATTGGAAATCTGAAAACCATAACAGAGGATCATTATCTTGGAAAAGCACCAGAGATGAAGGCAGTCATTGATTCGGACAGCCAGCAGTACCGGTTCTTTATTCAGTCTGAAGATAAGAAAATTCCAATGGGCACCGGACTTACCAGATATCTTTCGTCAGAGGTGGCAACCGGATTTACTGGCGTGATCATCGGACTGTATGCTGTTGGTGCTCAGTCGGGAAATCATGCAAAGTTCCATGATTTTCAGTGTGAGTACTTTCCTGAATAACGCTTAACTCTAAAATATTATATAGTGAAAAAGCTGTCGTGTCAGTCTCTGATGTGACAGCTTTTTTCGTTAGTGCTTTAAAAGATAAATATTCGCCCCTCACATAATAAATATTGTTTACAGATTACTTATGTAAAATGACTTTACAAAATCAGAGGAGTATGCTAAGGTTACTATTAGTTAGATGTCTAATAATTAGCAATCTAAATAGTTGATATGTCGTAAAGTTAATGCAGGAATGGGGGGGAGTATGAAAGAAACAGGTCAGAAAGAAACAGAAATGTCCCGACAGGGCGATCAGCAAAAACACGGTATCTCGGAAGAAGATTCTTTTCACAGTATATATCACAAGCTCCGCACAGCGCACCGCCGCAGATTTTTTGGAATGCTGAGCCAGGTCGGTCTGTCAGAGGGGCAGCCAAAGATCATTGGATATCTGAGCAGACATGACGGATGTATCCAGAGAGAGCTTGCGGAAAACTGTCATATCAAGGCCTCTACTGTCACCAGTGTTCTTACAGTCATGGAAAAGAACGGTCTGATAAGCCGTGCAGCATGTCTTTTGGATCGCAGAATACAAAATGTGTATCTGACACAGAAAGGATGGGAAGCTGTTGCTGCAATTGAAAAAGTTAATGATGAAGTTGATGAGATAGCATTCTGCGGTTTCACTATGGAGGAAAGAAATGCCACAATAGATCTTCTTAAGCGTTTGTACAGCAACCTGAAGGAAGACGATTCAGACACAAAGTGAAACCCAGTGGATGACACGAAGATTATGACAAAAGACACGCAGATTATGGCAGAAGACATGAAGAATATGACAAAAGACACGTAGATTACGGTGGAAGATGAAGAATATGATGGAAGACACAAAGATTATACCGGAAGATACGAAGGGAATTGCACAGAATTTTGTGCAGGAATGAGGGCGCGATGAAGAAACTAATCACAAAATACCTGAAAGGTCTGGCTGTTGCTATGGCTGTTTTAGCACCGCTTGCCATGTTTGTTGAGGTATACATGGATTTAATGCAGCCAAGTCTGCTGGAAGATATTATTGATATTGGGATAGTGAATCAGGATCTTGATTTTGTATTACGAACCGGAGCAAAGATGATTGCAGCAGCATTGATTGGATTTGCAGGAGGTGCTGCATGTTCTTTTTTTGCGTCCTTTGCTGCAACGGATATGGCAACCAGGCTCCGCCAGGGGTTGTTCGATAAAGTACAGAAGCTCTCTTTTATTGAAATTGACCGCTTTCAGGCATCCTCTCTGATCACACGTCTGACGAATGATGTTACGCAGGTGCAGAATATGTTGTCTATGGTGCTGCGTGGTGCTGTCAGGGCACCGCTGTTATGTGCCGGCGGTATATTAATGGCAGTTACGCAGAGCCCGAAGCTGGCGTCCCTGTTCTTTATCGCCATTCCTTTGATTCTGTTCGCTACGATCCTTATACTGACAAAATCTTATCCGCTGTTCTCCAAAGTGCAGAACCGTATTGACAGAATCAATACCGTGATGCGTGAAAGTATTCTGGGTGTCAGAGTTATCAAAGCCCTGACCATGGAAGAGAGCCAGGTAGAAAAATTCGAGCTTGCCAATGATGATCTGAAGATGTCAAGCATCAGAGCGCAGAATATGAATATGATACTTTGGCCGATCGTGACACTTATCATGAATGTAAGTATAGTTGGAGTTCTCTGGTTTGGCGGGAACATGGTAAACAAGGGCACACTGGAGGTCGGGAAAATTATGGCCTTTGTAAATTATCTGTTTCAGATCATGAATTCATTGATTATGCTTGTGACAATGGTACTGAATTTCTCAAGAGCAAAAGCATCCGCAGACCGCATCAATGAAGTTCTTGAAACGGAATCTTCCGTACAGAATGACAGGAGTCCTGCAGGAATGAAGGGATTTGATATCGAGTTCCAACATGTTTCTTTCAGGTATACAGATACCGGAGAAAATGTATTAAAGGATATATCTGTATTCATAAAGGAAGGAGAAAAAGTTGGAATCATAGGTTCTACAGGTGCCGGAAAAAGCTCTTTCGTAAATCTGATTCCAAGACTGTATGATGCCACAGAAGGCAGTATAACAATTGGCGGAACGGATGTAAAAATGCTGAACTTATGTGAACTGCGCGAGCAGATCGGTGTAGTCCTGCAGGAGACTACACTGTTTTCCGGAACTATTAAAGAGGCAATAGAATTTGGCAGTGCTGAGGCAGATAAAGGACAGATGGAACAGGCTGCTAAATATGCGCAGGCATATGAGTTCATTATGGAAAAAGAAAACGGTTTTGACAGTCTTGTTGAACAGCGGGGCAAGAATTTTTCAGGAGGACAAAAACAGCGGCTGTCCATTGCCAGAACCCTGATCCGCAGACCTAAGATATTGATTCTGGATGACTCTACAAGTGCGCTTGATGTAGCAACCGAAGCCAGACTACAAGATTCAGTCAGAGAATTCATGACTGGCAGCACAGTTCTCATGATTGCGCAAAGAGTTTCTGCGATGATGGATGCTGATAAAATTATCGTTCTGGATAATGGAAGAATAGAAGCTGTCGGCACACATCTGGAATTATTGCAAAAATCAGTGATATACCGAACGATAGCAATTGCACAGCTGGGAGAGGAGGTTATGAATCATGGCTGAACCAAAAGTGGAAATCAGACCGGGCGGCGGACATTGGGGAGCGATGAACCGCATGGGGAGCAAAAAAGAAAAGCTGAAGAATCCGAAGGCAACACTGATCAGGATGACTGGCTATATGGAGGGAAATAAAAAGCTGCTGCTTACGACTTTTCTGTTATGTGCTGTATCTGCACTGATCAACATCTGTGCGACAAGGATAAATGGTTTCGTTGTAGATGATTATATAACAACAGGAAATATGCATGGGCTTTTGATCATTTGCGGAATTCTGATCATGATCTACCTGACCGGAGTTGTTTCGACCTATATACAAAATCGTATGATGGTCAGAATTTCTCAGGATACCTCATCCAAAATAAGAAAATCTCTGTTTCAGAACATACAAAAGCTGCCTGTAAGCTACTTTGACACGCATTCAAGCGGTGATCTGATGAGTCGTCTGACGAATGATGTCGATAATATCAATGTAACGCTGTCACAAAATATTACGCAGTTGTTTACAGGTATTGTCAATATCGTGGGGATGACCATTGCCATGCTTTTGTTGTGTCCGGTGCTGTTTCTGGTCGGACTGACCGCCATGCCTGTCATGTTCCTGACGACCCGTTTCATAGCAAAGAAAGCGCAGCCTTATTTTGTGGCACAGCAAAAGGAGATTGGAAGGCTGAACGGCTATATAGAGGAGAGAATATCAGGGCAGAAGGTCATCCTGCTGTTTGGTAAG
>QKDK01000117.1 GCA_003252135.1 Clostridia bacterium | reverse complement strand
AAGCTTGGTATTTATATGGCTGCAGCCAAAGATACAGCTATTGTTGCTGTTGACAGAGCAAATATTGCCCGTAAAAATGTACAGGATTATCATCTGAGCAACTATGTGTTTTATACAGACGACATGCATCACACCCTGCTTGAACAAAAGGAAATAGAAGATGCCATGGAAAGTGCGCTCGAAAACCGCGAGTTCATTCTTTACTATCAGCCAAAGATCGACATCACGACAAAGACTATTTTTGGCGCAGAAGCTCTGGTTCGCTGGAAGAGACCCGGTCATGGCCTTGTGCCTCCTGACAGATTCATACCATTGTTCGAAGATAACGGATTCATCGTTTCTCTTGACTACTATGTCCTTGATTCCGTATGTGCCACACTGCGTAAGCTTATTGACAGCGGGCATCAGGTATATCCGGTATCTGTCAATTTCTCGCGTGTACACCTGAGCAATAACGAGATGCCTACCGTGTTGCGTGCCACGCTGGAAAAGTATGAGATACCGCCATGGCTGATAGAAGTCGAACTGACCGAAAGTGCGCTGGGTGCAAGTGATCATTATCAGATTTCCATTCTGAATGAAATCCATGAGATCGGCTGCCGCCTTTCGATGGATGATTTTGGTTCCGGTCTGTCATCGCTTAATGTACTGCGAGACCTGCCTTTTGATATCATCAAGATTGACAAGGACTTTCTGCACTCGAGGTCTACGACCTTCCGTGAGCGGATCGTTATAACGAACATTGTCCGTATGGCACTTGATCTGAATATGGATATTATCTGTGAAGGTGTTGAAACTGAAGAGCAGGAGCTTTTCTTAAAACGTATCGGATGTTTTTATGCGCAAGGCTTTTTGTATGCACCGCCTATGCCCGAGGAACATTTTATATCAGCATATCTGGAAGGCGGGCCGGCCAATGAAGCGCAGATATAAGAGCTTACCTCCCGTAATTAGATGGCTGGTCATTGTCTTCTGGGTTCTGATCTGGCAGCTTTGCAGCTATCTGGTTCCATACAAATTTTTGTTTGCATCACCAGTTCAGGTCATGGCTGCCTTTGGGCAGCTATGTTTTTCGGCAGATTTCTGGCTGACCACAGCCTCCTCCTTCTGGAAAATATCTGCCGGTTTTTTTCTTGCCCTGCTGACAGGCTGTCTTCTTGCCGCTTTCTCTTATCGGTTCGTTATTGTCCGGGAATTGCTGATGCCTTTGATCAGGCTGATCAAAGCGATCCCTGTTGCCTCCTTTATTATTTTGGTCATTCTGTGGTTCAATTCCTCCAGCCTGTCAACGATCATTTCATTTTCCATGGTTCTTCCGGTCATATATATTAATATTCTGCAGGGACTTGACTCCTATGATGAAAAAATGCTTGAAATGGCCTATGTATTTCGTCTGTCACTTGTCCGCCGCATACGATATCTTTATATACCGGCGCTGATGCCTTATTTTGTGACCGCCTGCTCACTCGGCCTTGGTTTCTGCTGGAAATCCGGTGTTGCCGCAGAAGTAATCGGTCAGCCTGCCCATTCCATTGGCGGCGAGATCTATATGACCAAGCTGAACCTTTTAACACCGGAACTATTCGTATGGACCATTGTGATCATACTTATCAGTGCATCTTTTGAAAAGCTGATCATGTTCTTTCTCCATAAGCTTGAAAAAAAGATTTCTCATCTGCCCAGGCAAGGACAGGAATGATACTATCAGTATACAGCAGTGAATTTAAACGTCACAACTACATTTCTTTAAGGAGAACCCATGGATCTGACTATTCGGCAGCTGACAAAAAAATTTAATGATCAGATCGTTCTGCATGATATAAACGCAGACTTTGAACAGGGTTCTGTTACCTGTATCACCGGTCCTTCAGGCTGTGGGAAGACAACCTTGATCCACTGTATTCTTGGTCTTTACAAACCAGATTCCGGAGAAATTACCGGTGCAGCTGATACAAGATTTGCGGCAGTTTTTCAGGAAAACAGATTGTGTCCGCAGCTTGATGCCATCACGAATGTTCAACTTGCCTGTAAAAAGAATGTGTCCGCAGCAGAGATCTGTACTTCACTGGATGCAATGGGATTAACAGATTATGCAGGCAAACAGGTCTCTTCATTGAGCGGAGGTATGAAACGCCGGGTCTCTATTCTCCGCGCACTTATGGCAGAGTCTGACTGCATAATCATGGACGAGCCTTTCAAGGGACTGGACGATGCACTGAAAGATCAGGTCATCTCCTATATACGAAATAAAGCAAAAGGCAAGACACTTCTTGTCGTTACACATGATCTGCGTGATGCTGAAAAGCTGAACGCAAAGATTCTTACTCTTACCGCTTTTCAACAGCCTTTTCTTTTGATATAATAAAAATAGTTTACTTATACAATTCTGGGTACGAGGATACAGTTATAAAATTAAGGGATAGGGAACATGCAGGTTCGCAGGTATACATCCTGATTCGTACAAGCCTGATATGCGTCAAAGACAAGCGCAGAAATGGAGAAAATTATGCATATAACATTAACAGGTAATCTTGGAAGCGGAAAATCTACCATATGTGATATTTTAAAGGAGCAATACGGCTTCGAAGTGTATTCGACCGGAACAGTGCAGCGCAGACTTGCCGAAGAGATGGGGCTGACCGTTCTTGAAATGAATAAGAAAATGTGTGATGATCCTTCTTTTGATCATGCCATTGATGACAGAACCATTCAGATCGCCAAAGAAAATACCGACAGAAATCTGATTTTTGATTCCAGACTGGCCTGGCATTTTGTAGAGCATTCTTTTAAGGTTTTTCTTTCTGTCAATATCGATGAGGCAGCAAGGAGAATCTGGAATGCCAACCGTGGTTTTGTAGAAAAATATACATCCGTACAGGATGCAAAGGACAAGATCATACAGCGTGCTCAGACAGAGGATACAAGATACAAGGATCTGTACAATATCGAATATTTTAACTTTTCTAATTATGATCTTGTGCTCGACAGTACCTATCTTTCTCCGGAAGAGCTTTCAGAGCTGATTGTTTCAGAAGCTAAGCTTTTCGAAAAGAAAAAAGGATGTTATGGGCTGGGAGAGAACAAGGTGCTGATGTCACCATACCGTCTGCATTCTGACCAGACTGAGATCGAGATGATTCCGATGAAGAATAAAAAAGCGATGTACGATGCTGCGCTTTTGGTCGCAGTCAGAGAAGACGGTGCCGATTACCTGGTTCTCGATGGCAAGGCAATGCAGCAAAAGCTGATAGATGACGGATATCGTCTGGTCAATATCAGAATTTCATAATATATTATCTGCCAAATGGCAGCTTTCTCTGCACATTCAATACCGGGTAGGTCTATCCGGTATTTTTTTGTGTTCAGATTCAGGAGCGCCTGTCTTTTTGCTGCCAAAATCCAAAAACAAAAATCAAAAAAATGTATTGACAGCATAAATAATTAATGTTACATTGGTCTCGTAGTTAATTACTCTACTAACTAACCAACATGGAGGTGTTCTTTTGAACTTTAATCTGAATGATGAACGCCCAATCTTCCTGCAGATAGCAGAAGGTATAGAAGACGGCATCCTGACCGGCGGTTTTCCTGAAGAATCACAGATACCCTCAATTACAGAGTTTTCCATGATGTACAGGATCAATCCTGCGACTGCTCTGAAAGGCATCAATCTTCTGGTAGATTCAGGCATTCTGTATAAGAAGCGCGGGATTGGCATGTTTGTTGTCACCGGTGCATGTGCAGCCATTTTAAAGAGAAGGCAGCAACAGTTTTATGAAAGCTATATTATCCCTTTGGTCCTGGAAGCTGTAAATCTGCATCTGACCGAAGCTGAGATCAAATCTATGATAGAGAGAGGATTTAATAATGAATGACGAAATCATAATCAAGGATCTGACAAAGAAGTATGGTTCAGTATGCGCACTTGACCATTTGTCACTGACCATAAAACCTAATCATATTTATGGTCTTCTTGGAAGAAACGGTGCCGGAAAGACAACGCTGTTAAACCTGATCAACAATCGGCTTTTCCCAACTGAAGGTGAAATCTCATATCAGGGAGCCTCGGTAACAGAAAATGCAAGCGCACAGCGGCAGTTCTTTATGATGAGCGAAGATACCTATTATCCTGACAGCATGAAGGTACAGGATGCCTTTCGCTGGACGAAAGAGTTCCATGAAAGCTTCGACTTTCCATATGCTCTGGAGCTGTCGGACAGGTTTGCGCTTCCCCTTACATCAAAAATCAAAAGTCTGTCAACAGGGTATCATTCTATCTTCAAACTGATTATTGCCCTGTCTGTACAAGTACCCTATGTTTTTTTTGATGAGCCTGTGCTTGGACTTGATGCCAATCATCGTGATCTGTTCTACCGTGTTCTTTTGGAGCGATACAGCGAGTTTCCTGCTGCCTATATAATATCAACACATCTGATCGAAGAGGTCGCAGATATCATTGAGGAGCTGATCATCATAAAGCAGGGCAGAATTCTGGCCTGCGGTGATAAAGAGGAATTTCTCTCTGGCGCTTATACAGCAGCAGGCGAAGCATCCCAAATCGATACCTTCTGCAAAGGTAAAAAATGCATCGGTACAGAAAATTTCGGCGGATTGAAGCTGGCATACCTACAGGGAGCTGCTCCGAAAAATGATATCCCCGGTATTACCATTGCAGCACCGGATCTTCAAAAACTGTTCATAAAACTGACCAATGATGAATATGTCAATGCCTGACGGCAGATAGGAGATAATCATGAAAAACCTCGTTAAGTATCAGCTTACTGGAGCAAAACGCTCCGTGTTGATCTATTATGCAATTCTTTTATTCTGTGTTATTGTTTTCTCCGGAAGTGCGTCTCTGATCATACAGGGTGAGACCATAGGAAACAGCTCCTTCAACGGAATTGAAATTGCCTCTGTTATATTTTTATTTGTATGCGGTCTTGTATCCTTTTCAGAAACTTTCCATATGTTCCTGCAGAATGGAATTACAAGAAAGCACATGCTGCTTTCGCTTTTTCAATACGGCATGATCTTATGCATTTTTATGGCCTTTTGTGATAAAATTATTTTATTGGTGGGCAGGCTATTAGAAAAGCTGATTCCTTCACTCCATTTCACCCCCCTGTTTGAGATGATCTTTCCTTCTTTTGCACAAAAGTCTTCTCACGTGACGGTTTTTCTTTGCGATATTCTATACTGCTTTACAATCTATGCTGCTTTTATATTTTTCGGTTTCTTCCTGGCAGTTGCTTCTTATCGAGGCAGCAGGCTGATGAGAATTCTGATTGCAGCCGGGCTGCCTGTTCTAATCTTTGTAGCATTCCCTATCGTGGATTCATTATATGAGGGCAGAATTTACGCTTTTATAATAAAAATGCTTCTTATTCTTTCTGGAGCCAATGCTCAAAATCCATTTCTTGGCATGCTTTTCTTTCTCTTTATTACAGCTTTC
>QKDK01000244.1 GCA_003252135.1 Clostridia bacterium | reverse complement strand
TATGACTATCCTAAGGTTGCACAGTGGGCAAATGACGGAGCAATGCAGACAGTAGATCTTGAAGCATTTGCACAGGTTGCTCCTACCTACTACAATGCAATGGTTGAGCACAATCAGCTTGGATACACAGATATTAACGGTGAAACATACTTTGTTTTATCAGAGCGTCCTTACTATAACACAACCTATGCTTATGCAACATTTGTTCGTCAGGACTGGTTAGATGCAGTTGGAATGGCACTTCCTACAAACTATTCTGAATACTGTTCAGTTATCGAAGCAATCATAGCAGCTGGGCTTACAGATCAGAATCCTGTTGGTATGGCACTTCCTACTGCTGCATATGTAGCAAACTTTGCATACCGTACATATCCTGTAAATGAAGCAGAATGGGCACAGAATTCAAGTCTTGGTACTGCATCACTTTCATGGGATCCTACCTATTTACTGTTAAAGAGACAGAACGCTGAATACAGCAAGGGTTATACTTCAGCAGAATATGATCTTGATGCAGACGGTAATACAATGAAAGCAGATTTCATCAATGGTAAACTGTACAGCTATGGCGGATATATGGGAAGCAACGTTGACTGGTTAACAGCTTTCTATGAGAACAATCCGGACGCAAAACTTACGATCGCTAGCAACTATACCGGTGTAGAACCTGGCGTTGTAGATCAGCCTTCACTTCGTGCTGACAACCCATTTGGTATGATCGTTGGTTTTAGCTCTTATGCAACAGAAGATCAGTTAAAAGCAGCTTGGATGTACATGGAATGGATGAGTCAGGAAGATACACTTTTCACACTTGAAAATGGTGTTAAAGACGTAACTTATACATTAGATGCTAACGGACTTCCTGTTGTAAACGGAGATTACCGTGGAACAGAAATGCTCAACCACAACAACAACATCGACATGACATGTATCGTTCATGCAAGCAAGAATATCGGAACCATCGAACAGACTATCGCAGCAATCGCTCCTCAGGGACTTCCTCAGGACTTTACACAGGCTCTGATCGACAACTATTATGAGCTGAAAGAAATCGCTGACAATGGCTGGGCATATTCTGATCCGGTATTTGCAGTTGCTATTGATGCTGAAAGCGAATATAGTGCAACACTGTTAAGCCTCTGGAAAGAATACAGCGTTCAGCTGGTAAAATGTGATCCAGCAGAGTTCGATACACTGTATGATCAGTTAAGCCAGCAGTATCTTGATGCTGGATACCAGGATATCCTTGATGAGAGACTTGCAGCTTATGAAGCAGGTAACACAACAACATTACCTGAAGGTATTTCCAAGCAGTAATTGAATTAACAAGAAACGGTGAATTTGAACCCCCGGTTTCCACCGGGGGTTCAAAAATTAAAAGAATGAAAAAGATGTTTGGAGGATGAAAGAATGTCTGGTGAATTAAAAAAAGGGTGTTTTACATTACCAGGAGAAGCTGGATATGAACATCTGACTTTGAAGATGGCTGATAAATGGGGTGCAGACGTCATTCGAGATAGTGATGGTACAGTATTGTCGGATGAAATTTTAAACGCAGGTTATCAGATTTATTCAACCATTTGTATAATTCGGGATCATAATACCTGGGCAAAGGCAAATCCGTCAAAACAGCAGCAGTGCATTTTATCAACACAGCCTTATGTTGCTGAAGGAAATACACTTTCGATTCCAATCATGCAGGATTTTTTTGCGGAACAGTTCTCTGTGAATGCTTCTGCAGAAGCGATGAAGTATTGGCAGGTAATTGACCGTACAATAGAAGAAGAGGTCGAAAAAGAAAACTGGAGCTATCTTTCTGATACACAGGAAATAAAGATCAAAAATATTGTCCCATGGCACAAATACAGTGTTAATTTTTTTGTATACCGTATATGGGAAGAAATCTCTATGTACAATCATACTACAAATCACTGGGAAAAAGAACATCTGATGCAGATCGATCCGATGTATCAGGAAACCAGAGAGTATCTGAAAAAATGGATGAAGGACTGGTGTGAATCGCATCCGCAGAGCAATGTTGTCAGATTCACCTCAATGTTCTATAACTTTGCATGGATATGGGGGAGCAGTGAAAAGAACAGACACTTATTCTCTGACTGGGCATCCTATGATTTTACAGTCAGCCCTTATGCCATGGATCTGTTTGAAAAAGAATACGGATATTCACTGAAAGCAGAAGACTTTGCAAATCAAGGCAAATATCATGTTACACATATGCCGGGAACCAAAGAAAAAGCTGACTGGATGGAATTTATCAACCGTTTCGTTGTGAATTTTGGAAAAGAATTGGTGGAGATCGTGCACCAGTATGATAAAAAAGCTTATGTTTTTTATGATGACAGCTGGGTTGGAATAGAACCTTATGGAAAAGAATTCTCAAATTTTGGTTTTGACGGACTGATCAAGTGTGTATTTTCAGGGTTTGAAGCACGCTTATGCTCCGGTGTTGATGTAGCGACACACGAACTGCGCCTGCATCCATACCTGTTCCCTGTCGGCCTTGGCGGAGCACCAACTTTTATGGAAGGCGGCGACCCGACGCTTGAAGCAAAAAAATACTGGAACAGCATTAGAAGAGCACTTTTGCGCCAGCCTGTCGAGAGAATCGGACTTGGCGGGTATCTGCATCTGGTAGAGGATTACCCTGATTTTTGTGATTATATTGAGAAAGTTGCAAACGAATTCAGAGAGATTAAAGATCTGCATGCAAACGGAGCCCCTTATGCATGTAGACCTGTAGTAGCAGTTCTGCACAGCTGGGGCAGCATTCGCTCGTGGAGCTTGTCTGGTCATTTCCATGAAACTTATATGCATGATCTGATTCATATCAATGAAGCTTTATCAGGACTGCCATTTAATGTGAGATTTATCAATTTTGACGATGTAAAGAACGGCGTGCTTTCAGAGTGCGATGTTATTATAAACGCCGGTATCGCAGGAACAGCGTGGAGCGGAGGCAGCGCATGGGAAGATGCTGAGATCATAGAAAAAATAACAGCATGGACAAGTGAAGGAGGCGTTTTTATTGGTGTTAATCAGCCTTCTGCCTGTCATGGATATGATACATATTACCGGATGGCACATGTACTAGGTGTTGATGAAGATCTGGGAGACAGAGTTTCCCACGGAAAATGGAAATTTGAAACAAAACAGGTGAGAGAAATACCATTAGACGGGTGCAGCATTAAAGTGAAGAACAATAGGTACCTGTATCATGAAGATGCTGTTGTACTTACAGAAATGAATGGCATTCCGGGACTTACGATCAACCCATACAAAAAAGGGTATGGTGTATACCTGCCGTCTTTTGAAGTATCGCTTTCGACGACCAGAATGCTGATGGATATTATTCTTTATTGCACAGGTAACGGAAATCAGGCTGAATACATAACAGATAATAACAGAATGGAATGTGCATATTATCCTGTCAGCAGGATGCTTGTAGTTATCAATAACTCTGACACAATACAAAAGACATCAATTCATACTATGGTCGGCGTTGTTACTACAGAGGTAGAGTCATATGATACTAAATTCATTTTGCTGGATAAGGAATTTAAACTGCAGTAATGGTAATTGAAGACAATGTAAGCAGTATGGGCAAATCGTCCATGCTGCTTTTTTACTGTAAGTGTAAGTTCTCTTAACTTACTCTAACAATAAAACACTCCGTGCAGGATGCGCACTTACGCGATAGAAATTATCACGATGTGAACGCGTTTTGCGCGAAGAGTGTAAAAACACATTCTTTGTTCTAGAAGGAAGGTTTCTAAATAAACATTCATTTTTCTTTGCATGTCTGGTAATTCGTGATATAATTCTGAGTGTCAAAGAAATTGGGGAGCAGAATGGAGACAGAAAATGAGGGATGTTTTTATACGCTTATGGAAAAAGTATGTGACCAGAGAATTGGTAATTTATGGCATTGTGGGGGTACTGACTACTGTTGTGAACTGGATGGTCTCTTATCTTTTTAATGATATCATCCACGCTGATGTTAATGTGACCAACTCCATTGCATGGGTTGCAGCAGTAGCATTTGCCTATCTGGCAAATGACCGGATTGTTTTCAGAGTCGGATATCATGGTGCGAAAAAAGAGCTGGATAAAATATGGAAGTTCACATTCAGCAGAATTGTAACACTGTTGATCGAGGTAGGGGGCGGTGCTCTGTTTGTTAAGATGCTCGGATTTCCTTACTGGCCGGTCAAGATTTCTGTATCGGTACTGGTCATCCTGCTGAATTATATATTCAGTAAATTATTTGTTTTTATCAAAGACAAAAGTCAGTCCGAGATAATTTAAAAAAGATAGAAAGATCAGGTGAATCAATGGACAGGGCAGTCGCAATAATAAAAAAAGGAGAAGGAAGAAATCTGAAAGCAGGAGGCCTTTGGATATTCGATAATGAGATTGGAACAATAAAGGGGAGTTACGAAAACGGCGGAATCATTGATATTGAAGATTTTGACGGATATCCGCTGGGTACAGGCTTTATCAACCAGAACTCTAAGATACGCATTCGTGTTATGTCAAGAAAAAAGGGTCAGATCATAGACAATGAGTTTCTTGAAATGCGTGTACGTAATGCATGGGATTATAGAAAGCATACCATGGAGACAGATAACTGCAGATTAATTTTTGGCGAAGCTGATTTTCTGCCGGGATTGGTGATCGATAAATACGCAGATGTTCTTGTAGTTCAGTCACTGGCACTTGGCATCGATATACTGAAGGGAAGAATCATCGAAATACTTATCAGAGTACTGATGGAAGATGGTATCAGCATTCGGGGCATTTATGAAAGAAGTGATGCAAAAGTGCGCAGGCAGGAGGGGATGGAACAGGAAAAGGGTTTTATCGGAGAAGCATTTGATACGAATGTTCAGATAAAAGAAAATGGTGTTATCTATAATGTTAATGTTGCGGATGGTCAGAAGACAGGCTTCTTTCTGGATCAGAAGTATAACAGGGCAGCAATTCACCGAATTTGTAAGGATGCAAAAGTGCTGGACTGTTTTACACATACAGGTGCTTTTGCACTGAATGCGGGGATTGCAGGTGCAAGTCATGTTACCGGTGTTGATGTGTCTGAGCTTGGAGTGGAGCAGGCAAGAGAAAATGCAAGAGCCAACGGCCTTGAAAAAACCGTAGAATTTATCTGCAGAGATGTATTTGATCTGCTTCCGGAACTAGAGAGAGAAAAGCAGACCTTTGATGTCGTTATTTTGGATCCGCCTGCATTTACAAAGTCCAGAGATTCTGTAAAAAATGCAACAAAGGGGTATCGGGAGATCAACTATCGTGCCATGAAACTTGTAAAGGACGGTGGTTTTCTGGTTACCTGCTCCTGCTCTCATTTTATGACACCGGAGCTTTTTTCAAAGGCGATTGCGCAAGCTGGTGTAAGTGCTCATAAAAGATTACGGCAGGTAGAATATAGGACACAATCACAGGATCATCCGATACTCTGGGCAGCGGATGAGTCGTATTATTTAAAATTTTTTATCTTTCAGGTAACAGACGAAAAATAAACGTTCAAAAACTCAGAAATACCCTGAATGTCTTGGTTATAATGCCAGATGTATTCAGGGTATTCTTAATTGTTTTTTAATTGCTTTCCACTGCCGGGTGGAATGTATTCAGAACTCCGCTGCTCAGAGAATATGCATAATGTGTCAGGGAGTCAAAGCTTTTAAAGAAAATAAAATTTGAGGTTACATTGATCTCATTATAATCACCGTCAAGAATTGTTGTTGATTCCATGGTATTCAGGTCAAGGATCGCAATTTTGTTGGAATCGCCTCTGTCTACCTGATAGATCAGTTTTTTACCATCAAGAGTAAGGTTATAGGTAAAACATGCATCTGAAACTACAGTTTCAATATTCTGACCATCATAGGACATTCTGCATATAGAATAGTCGGAAAGCGAAATGTAGTAAATATAATCACCGGATGCTATCGGGAGATAGGTGCTTTCTGTTGATAATATTGAAGTGACATTGGTGTCAATATCCATGGTACGCAAGTAATGATCGCTGCTGACACCAGCATAATACAATCGTGAATTTAGAATAGAAGCAGGAAGTATTGCCTCATCAAGCAGTTTTGTTTCTTCCTTGGCATCGATGCCAACTTTATAAAATTTGAGTCCGTCTGTCGTATCATAGTGCTGGTAATAAACATAATTTCCGGATAAAAGCATTACACCGCTTGGTTTGTTATAAAGAAGCAGAATGTTAGCGTTACCTTTACGGTTGATACGGAATATTCCGGTATTATAGAAGGTAAATATACTGCCGGAGCCATCGGCTTTTTTATTGTTATACCTTGAATAATAAATGTAATTTTTATCGGCATTGATATAGCAGACATAGTCGTCATATAATTTTTTACTGTTACTGCAGTCAGCTGCATTCATCTGATAAAGGGCGCCTTCGTCATTAAAATTATGGTAATAGATGAGATCTCCGTATTCGCAGTACATACCCCCGTTATAAAGATTACCTGCAGTATTGCCGAGTACACCGCTTTCGTTGTAATGAGTTACAGTATTCTGGTATCCATAAACTACAACGGCTATTAATATTCCTATACCAATAATTAGAACAATAAACCTTAGTGGTTTTTTATCCATGAGAATATGCCTCGCTTTCTTTATCAGACCAGATACAGTAAATATTTCTTCAAAAGTTTTGCCTGATATACCTGTATTGTCATTATAATTTACATTGAAACAGGATGCAAGCATGGATATGAACAGCTGATTAATTTTTGTGAAAATGGTAAAAAATGTATTTGACATAAGAAAATTTTAAATATTCGTACACAAAAGAGACATACTTTATTGTTAGAATTGCTTCAAAAGGTAAGGAAAGAAAGGAGACGTGTGGAAATGAATCATGGAATAAAAAAATGGCCGGCATTTGCCCGCTATTTACTGTTTACAGCAATAGCAGGCATACTTGTCGGATTGGTTGCTGGAGGCGGTGTTATTACTGCACGGATGATCGAAAGTAAAGTAATTGAAAGTGAAAAAACAGATGATGCAACAGCGAGTGTAATTGATACTATAAGTCCGACAAGTGTTCCGGCAGAAGAAGTAGCTGTAAGTGCTACTGATGTATCATCCATTGTTGAGAATGCGATGCCTGCAATCGTAACAATCAACTCAACCATACTTACAACAACCACAGATATGTTCGGACGTGATTATCAATCTGAAGAGACAGGAAGCGGTTCGGGTATTATAATTGGTCAGAATAGTACGGAATTATTACTGGCAACCAATGCACATGTTGTTGACGGTGCGTCAGAGATCGATGTCACAACAATTGATGGCAGTACATATACAGCGGCCCTGAAAGGTATTGATACCACAGCTGACCTGGCAGTTATCTCGATTCCGCTCAATGATCTGTCAGATATCACAGTTGCCAAGATCAAGGTAGCAACACTGGGAAACTCAGACACAGTTGAAACAGGTTCTTTGGCAATTGCAATAGGAAATGCACTTGGATATGGACAATCGGTAACCGTGGGATATATCAGCGCAACAGAGAGAGAAGTAACCATTGATGATGTAAGCATGACACTGCTTCAGACCGATGCAGCTATCAATCCAGGCAACAGCGGCGGTGCATTATTAAACAGTAATGGTGAAGTTATTGGTATAAATTCTGTTAAGTTTGCTTCAACAGAGGTAGAAGGAATGGGATACGCAATTCCGATTTCGACAGCTATTCCGATCATCAATGATTTAATGAACCGTGAGGAACTATCAGACAGTGAAGCGGGATATCTGGGAATAACAGGCAGAGATGTGTCCAATGCACATGCATCTTTATACAATATTCCAATCGGCATTTATATCGATGCAGTCGTTGATGGTTCACCTGCTGAGGATGCAGGCATGAAAGCAGGCGATATTATACAGTCTATCAATGGAAGAGCAGTGACTACAAAGGATGAGCTCCAGGCAATTCTTGATTCAACAAGAGCAGGTACAACAGTGACCATTACCATTCAGAGACTAGAAAATAACACCTATCAGTCAATTGATATGGAAGTATTGCTAGGAAGCAGATAATGCTTTGATAAATGCAAAAAATAAAGCCCCCCAAAAACATGTAAAGAAAAACAAAGACAAAACTCAAGATAAAACTCAAAAAAATCGAGATAAAAAAAGGACTTTTGAAAATATTCAAAAGTCCTTTTTGGTGCATTGGTCCCGGGTATACAAAAAACTTCACAAAAATCAAATAAATATACATTAAAAACATAAAATTTCAGTTGACATGAAGGAAACAAAGTGCTACTATATGCACATAGTAATTCGTATATAATGTCTTGAAAAGCAGTACTTTCAAGAAAAGGCAAACTCATTGAAAAGTGAGGACGCAAAGCTAAAGGGCCTGTAAGATGGCAGCCAGTTACCTATAGAGTACATTTTTTATGTCTTTAAAAGGAATATAATGTAAACAAAAGAATAATATTCTATTTAAGGTTATAACTGGAAGTGATAAAGACTTCTATTTATAATAGATGTTGGCGAACTTAAATTATGCATCATCAGTGTAAAATCTGAAGTATTTGTGCAGTTCAGGCAAAACTGACAGCAAGCGGTCGAATCGATGAAATGCTCACAACTTTTCATTTATAGTAAACCTACAACTCGATCAGACAGCTGCTGACAAAGATTTTTGCATATAACATTCATTTCATCATGGCCCCATGATTTATGTGATAACGATATGCACAATAGACATTCTGACTGTTAATAAAGTTACAGAGACTTCAACCTCTGTTACCCCTGCTTTGTTAATTAAAACCAGAATTACAATCAGATAAAATATCACTGATCCGATATCAATACTTATACATTAATCTGTCAGATTAATGGAGTAACATACCTCACATGGTATCGAACATGCCAGATTCAGAAAAGTCTGAAACCTCACAGCAGACGCACCTGAAAGTAAGAACACTTATTATCTTTAGGCAGCCAACATAGAGAAAAACCATTTCGTGATCGAAAGATCGTGGAGTGGTTTTTTTCATTGTGTTATAATGAAGCAGAAAACACTTGACAGCATCCATTTTTACTGGTTATAATACTACAACAGTTGGTTATCAAATTAGCACTGTACTACGATAAAGTGCAATCAGACAGGAGAGTACTCATGGAAAGATTATTACATACACCGGAAGGTGTAAGGGATATTTACAATCATGAATGTGAAGTAAAGCTTCAGATAGAATCAAAACTGCATCAGGTCATGAGCCGCTACGGCTATCAGGACATTCAGACTCCAACCTTTGAGTTCTTCGAAGTTTTCTCCGAAGAGCGCGGAACCGTGGCATCAAAAGACATGTATAAGTTTTTTGACAGGGCCGGAAATACACTGGTCCTTCGACCGGATATTACACCGTCCATTGCAAGATGTTTTGCAAAATACTACAAAAATGAAGATTGTCCGGTTCGTCTTTGTTACGGAGGCAGTACTTTTATTAATAATAATGAATACCAGGGCAAAATGAAAGAAGTATTTCAGCTTGGAGCAGAACTGCTTAATGACGCTTCTGTTGAAGCTGATGCGGAATTGATTGCTTTAACAGTCGAATGTCTGCAGGAAGTGGGATTAAAGGAATTTCAGGTTGAAATTGGCCATACGGGATTTTTCAGAGCCCTGGTCGAAGAAGCCTGCCTGAATGAAGAGGATACGGAGCAGTTAAGACTTTTGATCATGAACAAGAACCGCTTTGGTGTTGAGGCACTTTTGTCAGAAAAAGCAATGGATCAATCGCTGAAGGAGGCCTTTACAACACTTCCGGAACTTTTTGGTAACGTCAGCAGGCTGGAAGAAATTAAAAATGTAACAAAAACAATCAAAGCAGTAAAAACAATCGAAAGACTCGAGGAAATGTATCACCTGCTCGAGGTTTACGGATATGACAAGTATGTGACATTTGATCTTGGAACCTTAAGCCAGTACAATTATTACACTGGAATGATTTTTCACGCATACACTTATGGGACAGGTAATCCAATTGTAACAGGCGGCCGGTACGATTCCCTTGTAAGACAGTTCGGGAAGGATGCTCCGGCGGTCGGAATGGCTATCCTGACCACACAGCTTCAGACTGCAATGGCAAGACAAAAGACTGAGGTGCTGACTCAAAAGGAGAGGGAACTGGTGATCTACAGTCAGAATGGATTTCAGGAAGCTGTAAGATTTGCGCAGATGAAACGTCATCAGGGTATTGATTGTATGATGTGCAGAATAGATGATATCGTGGACAGATCAGCTCTGAAAGCATATGCTTCCCGGGTAGGTGCATGCTGTATCAGAATTATTAATTATGGTGGATCAATGGAAACAATCACGAGATGGGAAGTGTGAAAAACACGAAGCTAACATGCGTAAATCATGCATGTAACCATCTTCGTGTAAAAGAACTGCGATATTCTCGCAGGGGGCTCGAACAACTTGTTCTTACCTCATTATTTGTGATGCCAAAAGCGGCATCATGTTTTGAAGTGTGAAAGAAACACGAAGCTAACATGCGTAAAACAGCGCAGGAAAGGAAAATATGAGATATATTACAATAGCACTTGCCAAAGGCCGTCTTGCCAAACAGACCATGGAGCTTTTTGAAAGCTTTGGAATAAGCTGCGAGGAGATGAAAGATCCGGGTTCACGGAAGCTTATATTTACAAATGAAGAATGGAGGCTTAAATTCTTTCTTTCAAAGGCAAGCGATGTACCGACCTTTGTAGAGTATGGTGCAGCCGATATTGGTATCGTCGGGAAGGATACTCTTTTGGAAGAAGGCAGAAAGCTTTACGAAGTACTTGATCTGGAGCTTGGAAAATGCAGAATGTGCGTTGCCGGCCCGGCTTTAGCAAAAAAACTTTTGGAACACGGAGATCTGATACGTGTGGCGACAAAGTATCCGGCCATAGCCAAGGATTATTTTTATAATAAAAAACATCAGACAGTTGAAATAATTAAGCTGAATGGATCTGTTGAATTAGCTCCGATCGTCGGTCTGTCCGAGGTCATTGTTGATATAGTAGAAACGGGATCTACATTACGTGAAAACGGACTAGATGTTTTGGAGGAGATCTGCCCGTTATCTGCTCGGGTCGTCGTAAATCAGGTCAGCATGAAAATGGAACAGGAACGTGTCAATAAACTGATCAGCGGCCTACAGTCCGAACTTCAAAAACGAAAACAAAACTAAATATATTGTATCGGAGGGACTATGAAAATATTATCACTGAACAAAGAAACAAAAAACAATATCCTTGTGAATCTTTTAAAAAGAAGTCCGAGTCAGTACGGAGAATATGAAGCAAAGGTTCAGGACATCCTGCAGGATGTCAGGCTGAGAAAAGACGATGCATTGCTTGAGTACACAAGAAAATTTGATTATGCTGCTGCTTCAAAGGAAACCATAAGGGTTACCGAAGAAGAATTCAACGAAGCATATGAGAAAATCGATAAAGATGTTCTTGATGTAATCCGAAAATCAATTACCAATATCTATAAATATCATGAAAAACAGAAGAGAACAAGCTGGTTCGATACTGAGGAGAACGGAATTCTTCTCGGACAGAAGGTAACACCGATCAAAGCGGTAGGCGTCTATGTGCCTGGAGGAAAAGCAGCGTATCCGTCTTCTGTACTGATGAATGTTATTCCGGCTAAGGTTGCGGGCGTTAAAAGAATCGTGATGACAACACCATGCCAGCAGGACGGTAAAGTATACGAAAATACATTGGTAGCAGCAAAAGAAGCCGGGGTAACTGAAGTCTACAAGGCAGGCGGTGCGCAGGCAATAGCCGCACTGGCTTTTGGAACCGAATCGATTGAAAAGGTCGATAAGATTGTCGGACCAGGCAATATCTATGTTGCATTGGCTAAAAAAGCTGTTTATGGACATGTAAGCATAGATTCTATCGCAGGGCCAAGCGAGATCCTTGTACTGGCAGATGAAACTGCAAATCCAAGATTTGTGGCTGCCGACCTGCTTTCACAGGCTGAGCATGATGAACTGGCATCTGTAATACTGATCACTACCAGTAAAGCTCTTGCAGAGGAAGTCAGCAAAGAAGTTGAGGCATTTACAAGGGTTCTGTCAAGAAAGGAAATTATACAGAAGTCGTTGGATAATTTCGGATACCTGCTGATCGCTGATTCGATGGAGGATGCCATTGAAACAGTCAATGACATAGCAAGTGAACATCTTGAAATTATGACGAAAGATGCCTATGAGATCATGACAAAAATCACCAATGCCGGTGCGATCTTTATCGGTGAGTATTCCAGTGAGCCTTTAGGGGATTACTTCGCAGGTCCCAATCATGTTCTGCCTACAAACGGAACAGCAAAGTTTTTTTCACCGCTTTCTGTTGACGATTTTATCAAAAAATCAAGTATAATTTCTTATTCAAAAGAGGCACTTGAACCGGTTTACAAGGATATCGTTACTTTTGCAAATTCTGAAGGTCTTACCGCACATGCTAATTCCATTGCGGTTCGCTTTGAATAATCGAAACTTTTCAGCCCTGGATAACAGGGCTGTATTTAAGAGCTGTATACAGCTTATTCATGAATTTATGAACCTTATACTAGGAAAACGCAGAAAATTGGGGTATAATGAATTAGTCCAAGTATATTATAAAGGAGAAATCAGATGATACGAACGGCTGCTATTAATCGAAAGACCCAGGAAACTGATATTTCAATGGAACTAACCATTGATGGGTCGGGAAAATCACAAATTGAGACAGGAATTGGTTTTTTTGACCACATGCTGAACAGCTTCTGCAGACATGGTTTTTTTGATATGCGTCTGAATGTGAAAGGGGATCTGCATGTTGACTGTCATCACACTGTTGAGGATACAGGCATTGTTCTTGGACAGGCAATCAAAGAAGCCATTGGAGATAAAAAAGGAATGAAACGATATGGATCTTTCCTGCTGCCAATGGATGAAACACTGGTATTATGTGCCGTCGATCTCTCGGGAAGGCCGTATCTGAATTTTTCGGCTGATTTTACTGTGGACCGTGTTGGGTATCTGGATACAGAAATGGTCAGAGAATTCTTCTATGCTGTATCCTATGCCGCAGGAATGAACCTGCATATTAAGAAAATAGATGGAACCAATAATCATCACATCATAGAAGCAATGTTCAAAGCATTTGCAAAAGCACTGGATGAGGCGACAGCAATGGATGCGAGAATAACGGATGTTCTTTCGGCAAAAGGTACCATAAGCTGAAAAGGGAATTCTGTTAAAGTGACAAAAGTTCAGGAGGAAGAAAATGAGATTATATCCCGCAATTGATATTAAAAACGGACAGTGTGTGAGACTAAGACAGGGAAGGTTCCAGGATGTTGACGTGTATTCCCATAGTCCTGCCAAGGTAGCAAGATCATGGGAAGAACAGGGGGCGTCCATCATTCATATCGTTGATCTTGATGGTGCATTGGCTGGTCATTCTGTGAATGAAGAAGCAATAAAAGAGATCATAAGAGAGATAAACATACCAATTCAGATCGGCGGAGGAATCCGCACCATGCAAGATATAGAGACCAGACTTGCACTTGGGATCAGCAGGATCATCATTGGAACAAAAGCAGTTGAGAACCCACAGTTCATAAAGGAAGTTATTGCCAATTTCGGTGAAGAAAGGATTGTTGTTGGAATTGATGCAAAGAACGGGATGGTCGCTGTTGAAGGCTGGGAGAAGGTATGCAACTGTAATGCAGTCGATCTTGCATTAACGATGAAGGATGCCGGTGTGAAATATATTGTTTATACGGATATCATGAAGGATGGAATGCTGATGGGGCCTAACTTTGAATATACAAAGGAGATGGTCGAATCAACAGGACTGCAAATCATTGCGTCTGGCGGTGTGTCATCCATGCAGGATCTTGCAGCATTATCAGCACTGCACGTTGAAGGGGCAATTATCGGCAAAGCTCTTTATGAGAACAGAATTGACCTTCGAAGTGCCGTAACATTGTTTGAAGTATAACCTGAAGGAGAGCCTTATGTCATACAAAAAAATCATTGCTTACATAAATGCGGAAAATGAAATGAGCAGCTCAATCATGAACAAAGCATCTGATTATGAAAAGAACGGTGCGGATGCTTTATTTCTGTACAACTATTCAAAAGATGAAAATGAAAGAGAAGAATTTCTTCATACAGTAAAACACATCATCAGGCAGACAAAACTGCAGGTCATCATCGGATTTCGGATAAAACGTTTTGAAGATGCCAAAAAAGCGTTGTATACAGGTGCTTCTCAGCTGGTGGTTCCATATCGTGAATTGCAGGAAACGGAAGCATTAAAAGAAGCCTCGGAACGCTTTGGAAGGGATAAGATGATACTGGAGCTTGATGCAGGAGCAGATAACAGGGATACGCTGTTTGACAGAGAAGATTTAGAAGATTTCTGCAGCCAGATTGGAGTTGGAAGTCTTTTCTTAAAACATGTTGAGATAACGCCGGCGCTGAAAGAAAAAATGTCAAAGCTCACATTACCTGTACTGGTCAGAGACAGCTTGATCAGAAATGATATGGAATCCCTGATGGAACTTCCTTCGGTTGCAGGTGTTGCAACGAACTATTACGAGAACAAAGATATTATGAAGGTAAAGCATATGCTGAAAGAAGCAGGAATTTTTGTCAACACATTTCAGAGCCTGGTTCCTTTTGACGAATTGAAGCTGAATTCTGACGGATTGCTGCCTGTCATTGTACAGGATTACAGGACCAATGAGGTTCTGATGATGGCATACATGGACAAGACTGCTTTTGAGCTTACCCTGCAAAGCGGCAGAATGACTTATTATTCCAGGAGCCGAAAACAGCTATGGCTAAAAGGTGAGACCTCGGGACATTTTCAATATGTACAGTCACTTAAAATTGACTGTGACAATGATACCCTCTTAGCAAAAGTCAAACAGGTAGGCGCAGCCTGTCACACTGGAAATTACTCATGTTTTTACAGAAATCTGTTGTCTAAGGAGCATGCCGAGAGCAATCCTTATACGGTACTGACAGAGGATTACAATATCATAGCGGAACGAAAGATTCACCCGAAAGAGGGCTCCTATACGAATTACCTGTTCGATAAAGGCATCGATAAGATATTGAAAAAATGCGGAGAGGAAGCTGCAGAGATCATCATTGCTGCAAAGAATCCCAATGCTGATGAGCTCAAATACGAAATTGCCGATTATTTGTATCATTTAATGGTACTTATGGCGGAATGTGATATTGATTGGAATGATATCACCGGTGAGCTGGTGAATCGCAGAAAATAAGAGCAGACCCGGAGGTACCATGAAAAATCGCAAAGGTCATGTCATCCTTGCCATTGTCATTATTTCAAGTGCTTTACTGGCTGCGGTGTGGATATATGCTGAAAAGAACCTGAATATATTCAATAACGATACGGATACATCTGAAGAGATTAAGGATTCTGGAGATTTTGATTCGGAAGGACAGCAGGGTCAGAGTTTTGATGTCTCAAAAGGTGCAGAGGCAACTGGTTTTGTGACGCCCTCCATAAGCCCGACAAAGACAGAAAGCAGACCTTCACAAACACCTGATGCAACACAGGATGCAGCGATATCACCTGTCGAACAGCCTGTTGCGACTCTGGCACCGTCTGATATACCGATTACAGAAAACTCCAGTATTTCGCCGGCTGCCACGAGTCAGCCGACCATGACAGCAACACCGCTGCCTTCTGAACAAGGACAGGATACGCTGCAGACTGGTGATCCGGTTGCATGGTCAGATCCTGATTTTGAAGCTGCAATTCATGATGTGCTTGGAATCAGGGGCTACCTGTATGAGGAGGATCTGCTTGAGGTCACATCACTTGATCTGAGCGGAAGAAGATTAACGAATATATCGGATATCAGCAAGTTTGTCAATCTGACAGAATTGGATCTTTCGTGGAATGAAATTGTTGATATTTCACCTGTTGTAAGCACTTTCATGTTGACAAAGCTGGATCTATCATATAACTTAATCAATGAAGTTTCAGTTCTTGGACAGCTCGCTGATCTGGAGAATTTGTATGTGGGCAATAACTATATATCAGACATCTCTTCTTTTTCAGCACTTTTGTCACTGAAAGAACTGGGCATGGAGTATAATAATATTTCTGATCTATCTGCTTTGAGCGGATTATCGCAGCTGAACTTTATTATGTTAGAGGGAAATCCTCTTACAGACTATACTCCTGTAGATTTTGTAGAACATGTTTACTGATTCAGTCAGTATACAGAAAAAACATTGATTTATAGAACAAGGAGAGACAGAATGGATTATCAAAAATCATATTGGGAATGGTGCAGTAATTCGTACTTTGATGAACAGACAAGACAGGAGCTTCTCGCAATTAAGAATGATGAAGCCGAAATCAAAGAAAGATTTTACAAAGCATTAGAATTTGGCACTGGCGGATTACGTGGTATTATAGGTGCCGGAACCAACCGCATGAATTTATATACGGTACGCAGAGCAACGCAGGGATTGGCAAATGTAATCATGAAAGAACATGGTGAAAGCAAAGGGGTTGCCATTGCTTATGATTCACGGAATATGTCAGTTGAGTTCAGCGAAGAAGCAGCGCTCTGTCTATGCGCCAACGGAATAAAAGCATACAGATATGAAAGTCTGCGTCCTACACCGGAACTTTCTTTTGCTCTTCGGGAGCTTGGATGTATAGCGGGAATCGTGATCACAGCAAGCCATAATCCGCCTGAATATAACGGATATAAAGTTTATTGGCAGGATGGAGCTCAGATTACCTATCCAAAAGATGAAGAGATCATATCAAAAGTAAATGCAATTGAAGATTTTGCATCAGTAAAGACAATGAATAAAAGTGATGCGGTTGCACAGGGACTTTATTATACCATTGGGAAAGAAATCGATGACAGATATATGGAAGAGCTGTCGAAACTGGTAATTCATAAAGATCTGCTGCTGGAAAAGGGTAAGGACCTGAAAATCGTGTATACACCTTTGCACGGTACAGGAAATATCCCGGTTCGTACAATTCTGGCCAAGCTTGGATTTGAACAGGTCATCGTGGTTCCAGAGCAGGAAAAACCAGATGGAAGTTTTCCAACGGTCGGTTATCCAAATCCCGAAGATCCAAAAGCATTCGCTCTGGCATTAAGCCTGGCTAAGGAAATCGATGCAGATGTGATTCTGGCAACTGACCCTGATGCTGACAGATTAGGTGTATATGCAAAGGACAGTCATACAGGAGAGTATGTCTCCTTCACTGGAAACATGTCAGGTATGCTGATCTGTGAGTATCTGTTAAGTCAGAAGAAAGAGCTTGGTACGCTTGCACAGGACGGTGCTTTGATTAAGACCATAGTTTCAACAAATCTTGCTGACAAGGTTGCAGCATACTATGGAGTTGAGTTGATCGAGGTACTGACAGGCTTCAAATACATTGGAGAACAGATCAAGTTATTTGAAGAAACGAAAAAAGGTACATATGAATTCGGGTTTGAAGAAAGCTATGGCTGCCTTGTTGGGACGCATGCCAGAGATAAGGATGCTGTAGTCGCAGTAATGGCACTATGTGAAGCGGCAGTATACTATAAAGAGCAGAACAAGACATTATGGGATCAGATGATAGCAATATATGAAAAATATGGTTACTTTCGAGAAGGACTGGAAACAATGACCTTCAAAGGAATAGAAGGTGCGGTCAAGATATCTTCCATGATGGAAAATATCAGACATAATCCTCCGAAAAAACTTGGAAATTATGAAGTACTGCGCTTCCGCGATTATCAGTTCGATACAGTTCTTGATATGAAGACTGGCGTTAAGTCATCTACCGGATTACCGGCATCCAATGTTTTGTATTTTGATTTAAGTGATGATGCATGGGTGTGCGTCAGACCATCCGGAACAGAACCTAAAATCAAATTCTATGTTGGCGTGACAGGTACAAGTTTCGAGAATTCGGATGAAAAAATGAAAGAGTTAAAGAGCAATCTGTTGGCTTTAGCATAATATAGGCCCATAAATTTGCGCAATTTGCACAAATTTATGGGCTTTTTCTTGCTATATCGTTTCTTGACAGGTGAGTATGGGGATGGTATTCTTAAAAAGTGAGCAACCGATTGTACAATTCACGTATAGTCCGCTGGAAAATAAAAACGAGGAGCTCTGTTATGGCTGATAAAACTGGTCAAGGGAAAAACAAAACAATAAGCGATGTAGCCAATGAACTTGGTTTATCAAAAACAACAATATCAAGAGCAATATCAGGGAAGGGCAGAATTGGAGAAAGCACCAGAAAAAGAGTGCTTGATTATATCCAAAAATATAATTACAAACCGAATGTTATAGCAAAGGGACTGGCACAGTCAAAAACCTATAACATTGGAGTAGTGATCCCGGATGATTCGAATCTGGTAGAACTGCCTTTTTTTCACAGCTGTCTGATGGGAATTTGTGAGACTGCGGCTGGGCTTGATTACGATGTTATTGTAACAACTGTATCGGAAGGAGATCTGTCACTGATACAGCGTCTGATCGATAACAGAAAAGTTGATGGTGTCATACTGACCAGAACTTTATTTCATGATTCTGCAGTTCAGTATCTGAAAACAGCTGGGATACCATTTGTGGTAATTGGATCGGTGGAGGATGATGAGATAATTCAGGTGGATAGTGATCATGTGTCAGCCTGTTTTGAAATGACATCTATTTTATTGATGTCTGGCTGCAAGTCAGTGGCATTTCTTTCCGGAAATCAGGATCATATAGTGAACCAGAAACGATATGAAGGCTTTGTTAAAGCATATAAAGACAAAAAGACTACGCTTGATAAGAGTCTGGTCTATCTTGGCATGAATTCAAAAGGACTGGTTCAGCGGGCGGTAGACGCTGTTCTAAAAAGAAATGTTGATTGTATCCTTTGTTCTGATGATAACATCTGCAGCATGGTGCTTGCCAAATTGAATGAAGATGGCATAATTGTACCAAATGATGTCAAAGTGGCTTCGTTCTATAACAGTGCATATCTGGCGAATTATAACCCGCCAATAACAGCAGTCCATATTGATGTAAAAAATCTTGGAGCGATGGCGGGAAAACGACTGATTGATGCAGTTTCAGAAAACGAAACCATAATGAAGACGCAGGTTGCTTATGAACTGTTCTTAAAAAAATCAACCATGTAAAAAGGGACAAGAAAATATAGAAATATAATAGATTGTATTTTATGATCATCTTAAATCAAAAAACACAGAATAAATTGCAGGCGCATACATCAAGGATAACGGGTGTATGCGCTTTTTTCAGACTGTTCGTAAAAAATAAAAAGAGCATTGTATATTTTAACGAAAAAGAAAAGAAAAAATATTAAAATATAGAGGAATTGACAAATGTTTGAATTCATGTTATGTTGAAATTAGGACAAGCGGTTGCGCTTGCTTTGGATGAACAGATATTCAGCATAATGATGGAGGTATCAGGGGATGAAAGCAGGTAAATACAGTAAGCACAAAAAAAATAACTTATGTATACGGAGCATACTTACGATTCTGTTATTGTTTTGTTTGATTTTTAGTATTACAGCATGTCAAAAAATAAGTTCAGAGGATAACAAAGGAGCAGATACAGAAAAAAACGAAACGCTCAGTGAAAACAGTGAAGTAACAGAGGATGAACAGAACAGCACGGTTACGCCGGTTCAGGAAA
>QKDK01000169.1 GCA_003252135.1 Clostridia bacterium | reverse complement strand
ATTCTGTAACGTGGTTTTTGTTAATTTATTTTGAACGGTCGTTCCTATGAATATATTAATCATAGTGTTATAAGTATTCTGACTGAAAAGAATTAATAGAATTTTTGATAAAAGACGTTTTTGTTTTCATTTCCGGATGGAAAAAAAACAGAGGCGTCTTTTTGCGTATAAAAAACAGAGATTTTATATGCATCATGCAACTCGTTAGTACACGAAAAACGAAAACGAGGCATGGTATTACTGAAACATGAAGGAAGGTACTATAGATGAATAACACGAAAACAATAAGTCAACACGAGGTCAACAAAGCAAAACCATGGCAGCTGTTCTTGTTTTCATTTAATAATGGGGCGACAAACTGTTACTTTATTCTGACTATGAACTTTATAGCATATTTTGCGAATGGGGTTCTGGGGTTAACATTAATGTTTGCTACAACAATGGTAACATTAATGAGAATTTTTGACGGAATTACCGATCCGATTATTGGAGCGCTAATTGATAAGACTCAGACAAAATACGGTAAATTCAGACCGTTTATGATACTTGGAAATATGGTTTTAGCAGTCAGTGCTATTTTGATTTATTTTGTTACCAGAATAATTCCAGAAGAAAGAATGGCACTAAGATATATTCTATTTGTTATTTTTTATATGCTGTATGTATTTGGTTATACTTTTCAGACATCATGTACGAGAAGCGGACAGACATGTATAACAAATGATCCCAAACAGAGACCTATGTTTAATATTTATAACACAGTTGCATCGCTTGTCGGAATGGGTCTGATTCAGGTAGTTGCAAGTATCTGGGGTGGTAAAGTAGGATATAGCACTACAACATTTTTTGATGTAATTGTTCCTTTAACGATAATTATTTCAATTGTATTAACAATGCTTGCTGTAATAGGAATTGCAAAGAAAGACAGACCGGAATTCTATGGGATGGGTGATTGTGAACATAAAAAGGTAAAGATTAAGGATTATGCTGAGATTTTGCTGCATAATCACAATTTAAAAATGCTTATTGTTGCTGGTGCAGGAAGTAAACTTGCCAGTTCGATTGCGCAAAATACAACGGTAGGCGTTATGTTGTTTGCCTGCATGATGGGAAATTATACAGGATTGTATATTCCATTTTATGCATTGGGCTTTGTTGGAACCGTACCTTTCTTTCTTTTGAACTTGAAGCTATCACAAAAGCATGGACAGAAATATTCGATGATTGTTTGTAATGCAATTGCGTTACTAATGTATACAGGAGTGCTGGTTTTATTAATGCTTTGGTCGCCTGGTAATACGAGTACTATGTTATCCTTAACGAGTCCTAATGTGTATACAGTTTTATTTTTACTATGTTATATGATTGGTTTTGGTTCATTCTATACAACAGCAGATATGGCAATTCCTATGGTAGCAGATTGCTCTGATTATGAGATATATCGCAGTGGACAGTACGTTCCCGGCATGGTAGGAACCTTGTTCAGCCTGGTTGACAAGCTGGTTTCCAGTTTATCCACAACAATTGTAGGTTTTGTTGTTCTTGTTGGTTTAGGATTGAAAACATTACCCGATACGAAAACACAATATGTGGATGGATTGAACATTGTTGTAATTATCTTGTTTTGCGGTCTGCCTATGCTTTCATGGATTTTATCACTTATTTCAATGAGATTTTATAAGTTATCCGGAGCAAAAATGAAAGAGATCCAGGAAGTTATTGCACTGCGGAAAAATGCGGTCAAAGAGGGCATGTCGCTGGAAGAAGCGATGATTTTGTATAAATCGAAATAAAACTTCTTTAAATAAAACAATTGAAATTATTCTGCATTAAAAAAAGAGACTGCGCTGTGACAGTTTCTTTTTTTAGGATAAAAACATATGAAATCAAAAAGACTTTCTTTGCAAGATGGGCACTGCGTCAATGATTTATGTTTTTAGCGTTTTCGATGGGAAGAAGGAGACATTCCCGTTATCTTTTTGAACTGCTTATTAAAGTTCGACAGATTGCTGAAACCACAGTCACTGGAAATCGTTGCGATGTCATTGTTTGTTTCGGTCAGAGCAGTACAGGCAGCTTTGATCCGAAGCTGCGTCAGGAATTCGATTGCACTACAGCCAACGGCACGCTTAAACGTATTCATGAAGTGGCTTGAGCTGATGCTGCATTTTGCAGCAAGTTCATCGATTGTAACAGAATCCATAAAGTGATACGTCATATATTCAAGAGCCGGACGGATCAGAGAAGAATAACTGATATCATTTTTTCGGACCGACGACAGGTTTTCGTCTTTTTCAAAATACCAGAACAGCTGCAGAAGAATGCTTTTCAGCAGGAGATCATCATAAGGATTGTTCCGACCAGCACAGTGGATGAGCGATTCCAGTAAGGAATGGATCACCTTATAATCCGGGTGGTCTGTACAGTATTTCACATTCACGCGCAGCTGTCCCAAAATCAATGGCCGGATACAATGGGTTATGCTGCGGTCATTGCTGTCCAGGCCCAGCATACTGGCATGAAAGACAAAGGCGACGTAGTGCAGCGACTCTCTGGCTGATAGGTAAGCAGCATGAAGCATGTTGGGGGGAAATAAGGATCACATCACCCGCATCTGCATGAAAGTGCTCATCGTTGCAGATAAAGTCACCTTCTCCATGCAGCACATAATCAATCTCAAATTCATCATGCCAGTGCATCGGAACATTCGGAAAGGATTCCGGGATTAGGCAGTCATAGATGCTGTAAGGGATAAAGGAAGAACTGTGTTGACGTTGTTCCTTATTGGTTAGTGATGCAATGCTTGTATTCTTCATAGGTTCCTCCTTGTGCGATCTATGACAATTCAATATTGAAAGTAAGCACATTGATGGGGCAATAATGGCAATAATCAGAGAATAGCATCGAATTTCTATAGTATTTCAGAAGTAATGCGTTTTATCTTAGAGTATTATATCATTATGAACTGCATAATGTAAAGGTTGGATCAAATACATATGAAAAGCTACTCTAAACAATAGAACAGCAGAGAAAGAAGGAGGAAATAAAATGAGATTTATAGATGACAACGGCGCACTGGTATTTTACCAGAACGGTGAAATGGGAAGAATTGAAAGCTGGGGGAAAGACTCGGTAAGAGTACGGACTACGATGCTTGGAAAGTTCACCGGAAATGAATGGGCACTGACAGAAAAGGTTGATAAAACAGAGAGCACGGTCAGAATTGAAAAGGAAGACCACTGGGTAGGAGACGGCACCATCGATCAGAGAGAAATTGCGACCATAACGAACGGACGCATAAAGGTCGTTGTGAATTTTGTGGGCATTCTCTCCTTTTACAGGGATGACAAGCTGATCCTGCAGGAATACTTCCGTATGTATGACGGAACAATATCAAAGGGAAGCCGTTGTCTGAAGGTGGTCAACCGCGAATGGAAGGGAATTATCGGCGGAACGGATTATTCCCTGAATGTTAAATTTGAAGGCAGCAAGGGCGAGAAGATCTTTGGTATGGGTCAGTATCAGCAAAGCGATATGGATCTGAAAGGCTGTGGATTGGAACTTGCACAGAGAAATTCCCAGATTTCGGTACCTTTTGCGGTATCTTCTCTTGGGTATGGCTTTCTGTGGAATAATCCGGCAGTCGGTCATGTGACCTTTGGCAAGAACTATACAGAATGGATCGCACGTTCCACGAGAGAGATGGATTACTGGATCACAGTGGCAGATGCACCAAAGCAGATTCTTTCGAACTATACTGCCGTTACCGGGCATGCCGATATGTTCCCGGAAGACCTGATGGGGCTGTGGCAGTGCAAGCTCCGTTACCGGACACAGGAAGAAGTTCTTACCGTTGCAAGACAGTACCAAAAGGAAGGCATTAAGATCGATCTCATCGTTATTGACTTTTTCCACTGGACAGTGCAGGGTGACTGGAAATTTGACAAGCTGTACTGGCCGGATCCAAAGGCTATGGTAGATGAGCTTCATTCAATGGGAATCAAAGTTATCGTATCTGTATGGCCCTCCGTTGACCGTAAGAGCGAGAACTTTTATCCAATGATGGAAAAAGGTCTGCTGATTCGGACAGAGAGAGGAGCAGCACAGACTTACGATTACCAGGGAGACTGTGTGGAGATCGATCCGTTTAATCCGGAAACACGAAAATACGTGTGGGAAGTCTGCAAGAAGAACTATTATGACTTTGGCATCGACGCATTCTGGCTGGATAACTCGGAACCGGATTACGGGGTATATGATTTTGAGAATTACAGATACATTGACGGACCGGCCCTTGCGATCAGCAACATGTATCCGCAGATGTACAGCCGTGTCTTTTATGATGAGATGAGCAAAGAAAGCAGACCGGTAGTGAATTTGCTGCGCTGTGCATGGGCAGGCTCACAGAAGTTTGGCAATGTAGTATGGTCAGGCGACGTACCCAGTACCTTTGAAGCTTTTGCAGATCAGCTGCAATGCGGACTGAACATGGGGCTTGCCGGTATACCGTGGTGGACGACCGATATCGGCGGCTTTATGACTGATGATGTAAATGACCCTGATTTTCGTAATTTACTAATACGCTGGTATCAGTTCGCAGTGTATTCTGCAGTTCTTCGTATGCACGGTGACAGAGGTCCTTACAATATTCCTCCGCTGGATACCAGAGACTGGGGCGGCGGCTACCTTCATACAGGACAGCCAAATGAGTTATGGAGCTATGGAGAAGACAATTATAAGATCATGAAAAAGTACTACGATATCCGTATCAGTATGCATGACTATATCAAAAAGCTTTACGAAGAAGCGCACAGTAACGGTTCGCCATTAATCAGAACCATGTTCTATGAATTTCCTGAGGATGAAAAATGCTGGGAGCTTCAGGATCAATACATGTTCGGTGAAAAGTATCTTGTTGCACCGATCCTTCACCTGAATGAATATAAAAGAGATGTATATCTTCCAGTCGGTGAGTGGATACTGACATCGACCGGTGAAGTATATCAGGGAGGAACAACTGTTTCTGTAGACGCACCGATAGAGTATTCTCCGGTATTTGAGAGAAAAGCTGTTTAGATAGTCATGAGGTAAAAGAAATAAAATCGTTTCAAGGGGCTTTTGCTTTTGAGCAATTGCCCCTTTTTTGTTCTGCAGGAGATTAATACAGATGACCTGTAAGAATATTTTTCTGAAAGATGACCACAAAAATACAATTTAGTGAAGCAAATTTAGAAAAAATATAGTATAATAAATATCAATACGACAAATACACGAATAGGAATTAAACAGATAACTATACACACAAAAACAGTTTGATTTGGTGTGATAACTCGAAATATTTGCCTTGTTAAATAAGTAAATGAAAATTACCGGGTGGAAGGGATGACTTTATGACTGAAATAAGCTATGTGGATCTTGGACCAAAGATATTGATCGTGGATGATAATCCGGCCAATATAATG